>SYHD01000068.1 GCA_005799265.1 Planctomycetia bacterium
CCTCTCCCCTGAGTACAGGGGAGAGGGGGGAACGGTTACCGAGATTTCAACTCGAATGAACGATGCCAAGCTGGCGCAACCAATTTCGCCCGAACACGCGGCCCAGCAATGCAAGCTTTTCCCACTTACGCAAGACGGGCCGCGTCTGCCAGACGTTGTAGCCGATCTCCTCGATCTTTGCCAGGATGCTCAGACCGCCGAGCGCGAACAATTCGATGTCGGCTTGCACGTCCTCCGGCACGAGTCTGACGAGCGGCATTCCGTCCACGAAGAGCTGCCGGGCGCGTTCGACCTCGAAGCGCATTAACTCCACGAACGCAGGAGTGAAAGTGCGCGCGTCTAAATCGACATCCGCGTAACCGAAACGATGGCGGTCCTCCGCAGGCAAATAGACGCGGCCAATGTCGAGATCGCGCGCCACATCTTGCCAAAAATTCGCCAACTGCAAGCCGGTGCAGATCGAATCGGACAGCGTCGCGGTGGTCTCATTATGACATTCACACAAATAGAGGACCAGACGCCCGACCGGATTCGCTGACCACCTGCAATAGCCGACGACCTGATCGAAGGTATCGTAACGCTTGACGCGCTGATCTTGCTCGAACGCTTGGATCAGCTCGAGAAACGGCGTCGGCGGGATGCGAAAACGCTCGATCGTTCGCCGCAGCGCGATCATGACGGGATGCCGCGGCACGCCGTCGTAGACGCGCAGCAGCTCGCCGCGCCACCATGCCAGAAGGTCGAGCGCCCGTTGCCCTCCGCCAGTCTCGTCGCCGAGGTCGTCCGCCCAACGGCAATAGGCGTAGATCGTGTGAAAATGAGGCAGCAAGCGGCGCGGCAGGAGAAAAGTCGCGACGGAAAAATTCTCATAATGCGTCTGCGCCAAGCGCGAGCAATAGGCCTGAGCCCGCCCACGTGACACGGCGCCAAAGCGTGCATCGGGTCCCCAGCGCTCCAATTCGACGGCGAAACCATTGTGCATGTTTGAATTATATAATCCGCGCGGTCGAATTTGGCGATGCAGAGCCTGAAGCATAGGCGAAGGAGAGTCGTTCCATCGCTTTCGCTTCAGGCTCAGAATCAGGCTCAGAAATCGTTCGGCGTTGGCTTTACTCGAAACTGTGGATATACTCTCTGACGTCCCCCGCGCCATTGCCAAATGCGGCGAGCGGCGGCGGGCACGTCCGACTTTTCAAAAGGAGATTGACCATGATTCTGCAAGGAAAAACTCCGCGCGCGTTGACGCGCGTCGGCCTGCTGTGCGCGGCGGGCGTCGGTCTGCTCGTATTGCCCATGGTCCCGGGCTGGACGCAGGCACCGGACGATCGACCGCCGCAGCCAGGCGACAAGAAGATCAAGAAAAATTTCGAACCCGATACGGGCCGCAAGGATGCTGGCGACAAATCGCGCCCGGATATTGAGCGCCTGCGCGACGAATTGCAAAAGCGCCAACAGCTTCTCCAAAAGCAAGCGGAGGAATTGCAACAACTGATGCAGCAGCTTCATAAGCTGGAAAAAGGCGGCTTCCCGACACAAGGCGGCGGAGGCGGCGGCGCGGGCGGGGGACCTGGCGGCAAGAAAGGCGGACAGGGTGGCAAAGGCGGTCAAGGCAATTTCCCGTTCGGGCAGGGCAATCCGCCATTCGGACCAGGCAACATGCCCTTCGGTCCGGGCAACCAGATCGATCAACGCTTGAACGAAATGGAACGCAAACTCGAACAACTCCTGCAAGAGGTCCGCGGCATGCGTAACGATCTCAAAGCGGGTCCGAAGCGAGGCCCGGGTATCAACCCGAATCCCGGCGCAAATCCCAATCCCACGCCGCGTCCGGCCAATTCCCCCGGTGCGAACCCGCCCCAGCCGCCGATTCCGCCGTCCCGCAATGTTCAACCGCCCCAGCCGCCCCAACGACCTCAACCACCCAACACGCCCCGTACACCGGTGAACCCGGGGAACTAGCAAAGCTTGTTGCCCAGACATCACTTGCGGTTTCGCCCAGCAACGATGCGCGAGACCGCAAGTGATTGTTACGAACTCGACAAATTCTTCGTCTGCTCATCTTTGGTCGATCGTTCGTCAACTTCATCTCGATTCCATTCTGACGTTTGATTACACTCCCTTCCCACGGACGATCGGGGCAGCGCCCTTGGAATTCCGTCTCACAGATTTTTGCAGAGACGAGGAGTAACAACCATGTTCGCACGTTCTGGCCACGCGTTGATCGGCAGCACCCTTCTGTTGTTCGCGGGCGTCCTCCTGGCACAGCCGGGAGCCGCACCGCCCGCGAAGGCCGATCTGCCGCCCGCGCGCGATGTCGTTGCTGCGCGCGTCAATGGCCAATCGCTCCTGGAAATCGCGGTGTACCGCGCCTTGTCGCGCGTATCGGGACCGCGCCGCGCGGAGGCCCGTGCGGAAGTCGTCAGTTATCTGATCGACAACATGATCATCGACCAGTATCTGGTCCAGCTCAAGCTTCCGGTCGATCAAAAGGAAGTCGAAGAGCATGTCCAGAAACTGCGCGAGGATGCAGCCAAGGAGAAAATAGATCTCAAAACGATGCTCACGAAGCTCTACATCACGGAGGACGAACTGAACAGCGAGCTCGTGGCCGCCCTGCGTTGGGACAAGTTCGTCATACAGCAAGGTTCCGACAAGGTGCTGCAAGACATGTTCGCCAAGAATCTCGACATGTTCAACGGCAGCCGTATGCAGGCCCGGCACATCCTCATTCCGGTCAAGGACGGCAAACAGGCCGAAGCGCAGGCGAGCGTGGCCGCCATCAAGCGCAACATCGAGATGGAAGTGAACCAGACGCTGGCCCAGCTCGTCCCGCCCCCCCCAGACGCCATTTCCATGCAGAAGGAACGCGCCAAGACCGTCGAGAAAACCTTCGCCGCCGCGGCAAGCAAGTATTCGACCTGCCCCTCGGCCAAGGAGGGGGGCGATCTCGGCTACTTCCGCCGCGCCAACGACATGGTCGAACCGTTCGCCCGCGCCGCCTTCGCCCTGAAGCTTTTCGAGATGAGCGATCCGGTCAGCACCGAGTTCGGCTACCACGTCATTCTCGCCGTCGATTACAAGCCCGGCAAGGAAGTCAAGTTCGAGCAAGCGAAGCCGTTCGTGCAAGAGGTCTACGCCGAACGCCTGCGCGAGGCCGTGCTGTCGGCGTACAAATCGAAGTCGAAGATTGAGATCTTCGAAGCGAAGAAATGACGTCGCTTCACCAAATTTGTGATTTTATTCAAGCCCAGGGGTGAGGTCCTCCGAACCCCGGGGGCTTGGCTGAATCAAGGATACAGCCCGCGCCTCTTCTTTTCCTGCGCCACCTTTTGCACGCCCAGACTTAACGCAGCCATGCGCATCGGAATCGTACGTTCCTTGGCAAGACTGCGCACCTGATGGAAAGCTTTGAGCATCAGCGTTTCCAGCTTTTGATTGACCTGGGCCTCGTCCCAGAAAAACTGCTGCATGTCCTGCACCCATTCGAAGTACGACACTGTCACGCCGCCGGCGTTGCACAACACGTCGGGGATGATGAAGATGTCGCTCTGATTCAAAAGCTTGTCGGCGTCCGGCGTCGTCGGACCGTTAGCGCCCTCCGCCAAGATTCGGCACTTGAGCTGGCCGGCGTTCTTCTCGGTGATTTGCCGTTCCAGTGCTGCCGGAACCAGCACGGTGCATTCCATCGTCAGGATGTCGTCGGGATCAATCTCGCGGCCGCCCGCAAAATCCTTGAGCAACTTGCCGCTGCCGACGTGCTTGGACAAGGCGGCGACATCGATCCCCTGCGGATTGGCGGTGGCGCCGTAACGGTCGCTGACGGCAATGATCTTGACGCCGCGCAGGGACAGTTCATGGCAAGTGATGGCGCCGACGTTGCCGAAGCCTTGCACGGCGGCGGTGGCGTTGGCTGGAGAGATGCCGATCTCTGCCAGCGCCTGCATGATGCAATAGACGACGCCGCGGCCGGTCGCCTCGCGTCGGCCAACGCAGCCGCCCAGTTCGACGGGCTTGCCGGTGACGATCTCCGGGCAAGCGTAACCGACAGCCATACTGTAGGTGTCCATGATCCACGCCATCGTTTGCTCATCGGTGCCGAGGTCGGGGGCGGGGACATCCATGCGCGGGCCGATGATGGGGAAAATCTCCTCGGTGAAGCGGCGTGTCAGGCGTTCCTTTTCGCCCATGGAGAGCTTATCGGGATCGCAGGCGATGCCCCCCTTGGCGCCGCCGAACGGGAGATTCATGATCGCGCACTTCCAGGACATCCACATCGCCAGGGCGGCGACTTCGCCGAGATCAACGCTGGGGTGATAGCGTAGGCCCCCCTTGGAGGGACCGCTCGTCAAGCTGTGCTGCACGCGATAGCCGATGAAGGTATTTGTCTTGCCGTCGTCCATGCGGATCGGGACGCCGACGATGAGCGCGCGTTTGGGCTTGCTCAGACGTTCGAGTATGTTTTGGTCGAGATTGATGTGCTCGGCCACCGTGAGCAATTGCAAGACGGCCATTTGATAGACGGGCGAGTCGCCATAAACGGGACGCGGGAGCTTGTGATTGGCATCCATGACAAATGACCCACAAGGAGAGGGGCTTCTTTCCGATTGTTGGGTAGTTTACCATCGGCAGCGTCTGCTGGCCAGCGGGATCGCAAGGCGCCTTGCAGCCACTTCATCCGTAGCGACGGTCCAGTCAGCCCCTCAGGGTCTGTGGACAATCGCCTCACACGCTCACCCGCAAACCCTGATCGTAATCGGGATACCGCAATGTCACCGGCAATTCCTCCTTCATACGCCGATTGTTGATGCGCCGATGCGCCTTTTCATGCGGCGGAGTGGGATCAGCGGCCGGCGGCGTGACGAAGCGAGGCTCCGGCGCGTTGAGCACGCGCGCCAGCGTCGCATAGAAGTAACGCCGACGCACCGGATGATCGTCGCACACGTTGTACGTCCGGCCTTGTTGCCCGTGCGTTTCCGCGGCCAACACAACACGCACACCGTCCTGGAGGTGGATCAGATTCAGCCACTTGTCCGCATCGCCGACGATCGGCTCGCTTTTCTCCAGCGTCTGTCGACGCAGCAACCGGCCAGGCCCGTAGATGCCGGCAAATCGCAGGACGATCGCGCCTGGCAGCTTCGCGCGCAGAACGGCCTCCGCGTCAAGCACGATGCGACCTGAATCCTCGTTAGGCTCCGTCGACGAAATTTCATCGACCCAGCCGCCGTCCGTTTGGCCGTAGACGCTCGAACTGCTGACGTAGATGAAGCGCCGCGGTGTCGGCAGATGCGCGAGTACGTTGGCAAGCCCATCGACGTAGACGGAACGCATCGTCGCGCCGGACGCACGGTCGAAGCCGACCGCATACAGCACCGTATCGACCGCGGGGAGTTGACGCAGGCTCGCCGGATCGAGCACGTCGCCGATGATCGGCTCGACGCCTGACGTCAGATGTACGGCATTGCGCGTAACGGCGAAAACGCGCCGGCCTTTTTGCAGCCAGGATGCGGCGACGCGGCCGCCGAGATAGCCGCAACCGAGGATGAGGGAAGTGGACATGGTGTTTGTTTAGCGTTCGCGCGCTATCATCAAGTGATTGGCGATGAGGCGAAGGAATAGACACTACGAGCGCTAAACGGGGATTAGCGCCGCTGGACGGCGAATGGCCGGCCGGCACAGGCGTGCTTCCAGCGCTCATTGCCGCTGGCGTCGAATTCGTAGACGCAGCCCTCGCCGTGGCTGGCGACGAGCGTGTGGCCGTTGGCGAGTCGTATGGCTCGATTGGGATTGCTGACGACCTTCTCCCAGTAGATCTTGCCCGCCATGTCAATCTCTTGCACTTTGCCGATGCCGCCGAGCGCGACGAGGTAGTGCCCGTTGCCTAGGCGTTCGATCGAACCCCAGGCGAGGCCGGTGCCGACCTTGGTCTTGCCGATCAGCTTGCCGGCGGCGTCGATCTCGGCGATTTCTCCGCAGGCGTCAATCCAGACGTAATGGCCATCGGGGAGCTTGCGCGCGTGATACGTGTGTCCCTGGGTCAAGTAGGTGAAGACGATCGCGCCGTCGCGCGTGATCTCGATGATCTTTTGATACGTGGAAACGACGGTGTTGCCGTTGGGCAGGCGCTGAAGGCTGGTCGGCGCGATGCCGCTGTGTTTCCAGCCGATATTGCCGCGGCTGTCCATTTCGTAGATTTGGCTGGCGCGGGAATCGCCGACGAGGATGCGGCCGCCGGGCAGCCATTGGGCGTCGATGGGATTCGCGACGCGGACCTCCCAGCGGATCTGGCCGGCGGCGTTGGCTTCATAAAGTCGGCCGCTGCCGTCGGAGCGCTGGTTCTCGGCAACGAGCGTCAGGCCTAGGGACTGTTCGTCGAGCTTGAGCGCTTTCCAGTCGATTTTGGCGTGATTGGCGTTCCACCAGGTCTCCCAGGCAATTTGAGCCTTTTGGCCATTGTTGTCCTTGGCCATGTCGAGCCAGACCGACGGTGCGTTGTCGCCGGCGAGACGGAAAAGCAGGTCCTCGGCGCGCCAGGCCAATTCGGGAATATCGACGCTCAGGAGCGCGATCAACGTTGGCACGGCGGCCTTTTCCTGGGACGCCAGCAACGACGACGCGGCATGGAAACGCACCTCCGGGACGTTGTCCGACAGACGCGGCAGGACTTCCGCGCGCTGCCTGGCGTCGGAGGAGAGCCCCACGATCCACGCCGCGACGACGCGGCGCTTGCTCTCGCTGTCGGTGAGCGCGCGTTCGAGCGCCGGGGCAGCCTTGCCGTCGTTCAGGCCAAGCCGTTTCACGCTTTGGCGAATTTCATCTTCGACCCAAGATTCATCGACGAAGGGCAGATACGCGAGCAACGTCTCGAGCGCCCCCGCGGAATTTCGCTCGGCCAGCAATCGACTCGCCGTCGCGGCAAGCCCAAGACGCGTGTTTTGCTCGATCACCTGAATGCAATAGTGCGCTCGCCGCGCCGTTTCGGTGTCCGTGTGTTTGGCAATCTCGCGCAAGTGCGGAAGCGCGGCGCGGCCGGCGCGAATCAACTCCTCGGTTGCCTTGACGCGTACTTGAAAGACGTTGCTCCCTAGCTGGCCCGCCCGTAGTTTGAGCGTTTTCTGCTCTTCGACGCTCGGCGTGCGACGGCGAAAGTAGTCCAAGAGCGCCGCATCGTCAGTCGCGACGCCGGACTTGAGAAGTTCGATTTCGTCCTGCGTCGACTTGGCTTGAGCCGGTGATTGTCCGCTGGCCGCCGTTGCCGCAAACAAACCCAGGCTCGCGATCATCAGAGCCAAGGGCAGGCAGATGTAGGTCTTCGGCTTGAGTTGACTCATCGGTTTTCGTCCGCTCAGGGGCTTCCGTGCCGAGTTTGTCAACGGAAAGATTCTTTGGGTTTGCCCGATGGGAATAGGTGCGCGTGTTCCTCCCACGATCCCGATGGGAGCGCCTATTCCGCATACGCCATGTGCCCATCATATAACGAGATAGCACGATACGACAGCAAAACCAGATAAACGTAAGGAAGCTATTCGTAAATTGGGGCAGATGCGCTGATATAATCGACACAATCGGACCTAGTTGGCACAATAGCGCAAGATTTACGTTGACACCCTCACGGCGGAAGGCTTAGATTGCAGGGAGATAACCTCCCATCAACTCCTCGCAGGCACGGACAGGAGCGCCGGGCCAAGGGAAAAATGCCGTCATGGTTCACCACGCGGCCGTCACGGGCTGGGGTTGGTACAGTCCGGCCCAGATCCTGAGTAATGATGACCTCGCCAAGATCGTCGATACCAATGACGAATGGATTCAATCGCGCACCGGCATTCGCGAGCGCCGGATTGCTGGGCCGGGTGAAACCACGTCGTCCATGGCGACGAATGCCGCCCGCCAGGCGCTGGAAGAAGCCGAGCTAGCCGCGCAAGACCTTGATCTGATTATTTGCGCGACGACGACGCCAGACCACCTGATCCCCGCAACCGCGTGCTTGATCCAGCAGAACCTGGGCGCCGATCAAGCCGCCGCTTTCGATCTCAACACCGCCTGCACCGGCTTTCTCTATGCGCTCGCCGTCGGAACGCAGTTCATTAAGGGAGGCGGGGCCAAACGCATACTCGTCGTCGCGGGCGAAACCCTGAGCCGATTCGTCAACTTTGAGGATCGCGGCACCTGCATTCTCTTCGGCGACGGCGCTGCGGCCGTCGTCCTCGAGGCGACCTCCCAAAACGCCGGCGTTCTGAGCACGGTGCTCGGTTCCAAAGGCGATGTCGAGCAGATTCTCTCCATCGAGGCCGGCGGCTCCGCGCGGCCGGCGACCGCTCAGACCGTGGCCGAGAAGGCACATTGCATCAAGATGCGCGGCAACGAAATCTTCAAACTGGCCGTCCGCAGCATGGCCCAGTCCGCTCAAGAAGCGCTCGCCAAGGCCGGGCTTTCCGTCAACGATCTGCGCGCCGTCATCCCCCATCAAGCCAACCATCGCATCCTCACCGCGACGCAAAGCGTACTGGGCCTGAGCGAAGACCAGATGTTCATCAACATCGATCGCTACGGCAACACCGGCGCGTCGTCCATACCCATTGCGCTGGGCGAGTTCCTGCACGCCAATCCGATCGATGCGGGCGAACACCTCCTCATCGTCGCGTTCGGCGGCGGCCTGACTTGGGGCGCGGCCGTGCTGCGCTGGGCCGACATCCCCGCCATTAAACGCGAGCGCAAGGAGAGCCTGCTCCGAAAGAATTTCGCGTTGACTGGCTGACGCGCCTGCCGTATTCGACTGGATGAAAAATCGCCGCGCGCGGTTAGCACGTCGCCAGCGACTGCGTGAGGAATCAGAATTCATATGCGTGTCGGCTTGAATCGCGGACGGCACGATCTTTGCCATGTTCCCATGCATGACCTACGCTGCCCCCTGCACCCACTACCAAGCGGAACTCTAGCCATGGCTCTTTTTACGCGCATCATCGGCGCCCTTTCTCTCTGTGGACTCTTCGCGGATTCCATGCTCGCGCAACTGCCGATCGCCGAGTTGAACCCGCGCATCGTCAAGTTTCCGGCTCGGCCGATTTCTTTGACGGACGTGCTCAAGGAACTGGAAGAAAAGACGGGCAACCCGATCACGGACATGCGCACCCACAAGTCCAACCCGCTGCTGACTCTGAAAACGGACACCTTTTGGAAATCGCTCGACGCCATCGGCAAGGATACCGGGATCGGCTTCAGCGCCTATCAAAAAGGCGGCGGCATCGCCCTCGTCGATACGCCCTATCGCGCGCTGAAGACCGACCACGCCGGTTTGTTTCGTTTCGTATTCAAGCACATCGCGGTGAGCCGGGACGAGGAAACGCGCACGCACGACTGCAAGCTCACGCTCGACGTCGCCTGGGAGCCGCGCTTGAAATTGATTTATCTAAATCTCGACTCCGCTGAAGTCGGGTATCGCAAGGCCAAAGGCGGCTTGCACCGGGAAAATCTGGCCAGGCAAGTGAGTTACGCCGTGGATGGCAAGAGCGCCAGCCCGCTTGAATTTCAGTTTGCCTCGCCCGAGCGTGCGACGCGCAGCCTCGATTACGCCAAGGGTACTATCCGAGCCATCGGCGCGCCGAAGATGCTGGAGTTTCGTTTCGCCAAACTCGAGGCGAAAGCATCGCTACAAGAGGAAAAGGTCCGGGTTGCTATCCCGGAGGTAACCAAGAATCCCACACGTTGGTCGGTGGACGTGGCGACCGTCTATCCCAAGGACGCGATTCTCCCGTTCGAATCGTTTCAGGAAAATGATTGGATGCTCAACAATCGCGTTTGGCTGAGCTGGATCGATTCGAAAACGAACTTGCGAAATACGTTGGAGCCGACCGGCTGGTCCCCACAAGCGGCAAAGGAAGGGATACGCATGCGCCATCATTTTGAAGCGCGCACCGCTGCGCCGCTGCCGCCCAGCAACGCCGAGGCGACGCTGCACGTGCTGACGCCGAATCGCGTGGTAGCGTTCACGGTTCCTTTTGAGCTTCAGGATCTGCCGCTTCCATGAACGTGCGGTCGGCCGGCCTGGGCGGATAGATCGTCTGCATCCCCGCGAGCGCGTACCACACCGCGCCGCAGCTCAAGCCAACGCTGACGACGATGTTCGCGACCGCCAGCCCTGTCAGTTTCTCTTGTAAAAGGACCACCGTCTCGAGGGCAAACGTCGAGAAAGTCGTGTAGCCGCCGCAAAATCCCACGCCGAGCAGAATCCACCAGACTGGCAAGCGATTCTGAAATGGCACCGCGAGCACGGCCACTATCAACGACCCGGAGACGTTGATGACCACCGTCGCCAACGGAAAGTGCCTCGTCCATTCTTGATGCTGTATCCAGACGCTGAGCCAGTATCGCGCATTCGTGCCGAGCGCGCCGCCAACGGTCAGCAAGACGATGGGATGGGTAAAGAACGAGTACATGCGCACCTGAGTTCGTATTGCCGCTTGCGGCAGATGGGGAATGCGCTACTTAGGGAACATACAGTAGCGCCATGCTGCCAAGCCCGTAGAACGTATACTCCACATCGGTCGCCTCGTCCCAGGCGCCGCCGAGGAAGCCGCCGGTTTCCAGCTCAAGCGCCTTGACGAAATGGAAAGCCTGATCGAGATTGATGCGATCCAGCGCGCCAAGCTGCTCCAACGTCCAGCACCCGGTGAACGTCGACAACAAATCCGCGAGGGGGATGCGATCGTTGGCACGCAGGCCCCCCTCCATCGACGGCATCTCGGCCAAGTATTCGATCGTCGGCTCAAGCTGGTCCCTGGACAGCTCGGGTCCTTGGAGCAAGTGCAGGATGCCGATCGCCGCCGCCGTTGGGTTGGTGCCGCTGCGCCGCATCGCGGCGACTTCGACGTAGCCGCCGTCCTCGCGCCGGCGCGACTGGACGAAGCGGATCACGTCCTCGGGATTGGGCATCGTTTGGCCGAGCAGCTCGAAGCAGAGACCGACGAGAAAAGTGTGATAGGTGCTTCCGGAGGACGCGCCGGGCGACTTGTTGTAGCCGTTGTCGCTGGTGCGGAAGCTCGCCAAAGCGCCCGCGACACGCTGAGGCCAATCGGACGGACTGCCAGCCAAAACGTCGCCGCCGCCGGTCGCCTGGATGAGCACGCACGCATAAAGGAAAGAAAAGAAATCGACGACGCTCGTCTGCTTGGTCAGACAGCCGCGTAGGAAACCAGCCGCGCTCGCACAGATCTCCGGCGAAAGCGCGTCGAGCGCCGCCAGGCCGCGCAAGGCGAAGCCGGTGTAGTAGAGATCCGACTCGCCATCGCGCCCGGAGAACCCGCCGTCCGCATTCTGCTTCGATGCCAGATAGCGCATCTGTCGCTGGCGCAGAGGTTCCGGCAAGCGTGCCAGGCCGGCGGCGATGCGCGTGTTCAGGTCTTGCAGGTAGGGACTCATGTTGAAATCAGGTTCCCGCTGGCGGCTTGGCGCTCGCTGGCAAGCGCGGATCTTTTGACGCTCCTCTGTGAACGCTAAGCCGCCAGCGGCAAATGACTAAACGATCGATTCGAGCCTGGCGCGATAGCTTGCGGGAATCGCGACGCCATCAATTTGATGGTTCACGCCGACCTTGACGCAGCACGACGTCACCTTGCCGCGCGCGATGACGGCCCCGCCGCGCGTGAATTCGATCGCATACGTCACCGATTTCGTGCCGATGCGTTCGATCGAGACGGCGACGTCGAGCACGTCCTCGAAGCGCGCCGGCGACACGTAATCGCACGTCGCCGACACGCGCGGGAAGCCGAGCGTTTGCCCTTCCCAATCGAGCTTCACCGACAGGCCGCGCGTCCGCAAGAATTCGCACTCCGCCGATTCCATGAAACGAAAGAAGTTCGCGAAGTGGACGATGCCGGCCATGTCGGTGTCGCCGAATTCGATGCGTCTTTTGGTCCGAAACGCGGCCATGCGACGATTCCCCAGCCGCTTGCGGCGTAGCATTTGCTACGCCGCAAGCGGCCTGGAACATTATACTATTTCCCCATCGACATCAACGAGGACGCATCATGTTCGCGACGCATCTGGAATCGGCGATCGACGGGACCCGCTTCGAGGCCAACCGCGTGTTGACAATTCATGCGGGTCGGCCGTTGTGGGTGCGCTACGATCTCGCGAAGGTCAAAAACGCGGTGTCGCCCGCCGATTTGTTGCCGCGTGTCAACTCGATGTGGCGTTACCGCGAGCTGCTGCCATTACCGAGCGGCGCCGAGCCAGTGACGCTGGGCGAAGGGATGACGCCGCTGTTGCCCTGTCCGCGTCTGGGCAAAGAGTTGGGCCTGTCGCGACTCTTCATCAAGGACGAATCACAACTGCCGACGGGGAGTTTCAAGAGCCGCGGGATGGCCGCAGCCGTCAGCATGGCCAAACACCTCGGTTTGACGCGGCTCGCCGTGCCAACGGCGGGCAACGCCGGCGGGGCCCTGGCGGCCTATGGGGCGCGCGCGGGTATGGAAGTCTTCGTCTTCATGCCCGAGGACACGCCCGTCATCAACCAGATTGAATCCTTCCTATGCGGCGCTAAAGTCTTTCTCGTCAACGGACTCATCAACGATTGCGGCAAGATCGTCC
>SYHD01000069.1 GCA_005799265.1 Planctomycetia bacterium
TAGATGTCCTCGGTGTTTTCGCGGAAAATGACCATGTCGACTTTTTCGGGATGCTTGACAGGCGACGGCACCCCCTTGAACCAGCGTACGGGCCGCAGGCAGACGTAGAGATCGAGCATTTGCCGCAGGGCGACGTTGAGCGAGCGCATGCCGCCGCCGATGGGGGTGGTGAGCGGTCCTTTGATGCCGACGAGAAATTCGCGGAAGGCATCGACGGTCTCATCAGGCAGCCAGGTGTTGAACTGCGTGAACGCCTTCTCGCCGGCGTAGACTTCCATCCAGGCGATCTTCTTTTTGCCCGCGTAGGCCTTGGCGACGGCGGCGTCCATGACGCGCACGGAAGCGCGCCAGATGTCGGCCCCGGTGCCGTCGCCCTCGATGAAGGGAACGATGGGGCGATCGGGCACTTGTAGCTTGCCGCCTGAGATCGAGATCTTGTCGCCTGCGGGAACTTTGCAGTGTTGGTATGGCATGCCTGCTCCTGGATGAGAAATTTGGCGAGGTCGCGGTTGAATGGTGGGTAATATACGGATCACCGTGTCAAAAGGCAGTCGCGTTGCGATTGACAGAACTCGGAACGAGCATGCCGGAGAATCGTTTGACGTGAGGGGAAAGGACATGATATGCTGATGGCGCTACCAACGAAGGCGGGAAGGAGCGTGCAAATGTCTCAAACGATTGACGTTACCGGGCTTTCGAGCCAAGCCATCCAGACATTGGAATCACTCACGCAATTTCTGCGCTCGAAGGAAACCAATCAAGGCTTCAACCGGCGTGATCCGGAAGCATGGTCCCAAGCGCTGCGCCGCTGGGCGGCGAGCCATCCAGTCCGCGAAATCGTCATCGACGATAGCCGCGAATCGATCTACTCCGGACGTGGCGAATGAGGGTTCTCCTCGATACAAATCTGCTAACACGGATGGCTGAGCCGGGGCATGTTCAACATCAGTTCGCGCTCGATGCGACGGATCTGTTGGGTAAGCAGGGGCACGATCTGGTTCTTGTACCCCAGGTCATTTACGAATTTTGGGTTGTCTGTACTCGTCCCCTGAACGTCAATGGATTGGGACGAACCGCGCTCGAAGCGGAAGCAGAGTTACTCAACTTCAAATCCCTTTTTACGATCTTGGACGAATCTGCTCTGTTTCTTGCCGAGTGGGAGAAACTCGTGACCGTGCTGCAAATTACGGGCAAAACCGCTCATGATGCCCGCCTCGTCGCTGGGATGACGGTGCATGGCATCACTCATCTCTTGACGTTCAATGAGCAGGATTTCCGTCGCTACGCAGGCATCACAATTCTCACGCCGGCCGTAGTGCTCGCTCCATCCATCACACCCTAGATCGAAGCAAGGCGCCAACATGGAAAACACGCGTCCTTGTATTTCTGAAGGCATACTTCAGAAATACAAGGACGCGTAAGAAACGCAAAATCCTGATCTTGCCCGGTCTAGCGATAGTGAATGCCCCACGGTTGTCCCTGGCACATCGTTTCCCAGACGATGGCGCCGTTGCGGTCCATCTCGGCGACTTTGCGGGTGTTTAAGCTGGCGACGAGAACGTGGCCGTTGGGCAGCTTCGTGGCGCGGAAGGCGCCCTGATAAGGCTTGCTCCACACCTCGTTGCCCTTGCGATCGATTTCGCGGACCATGCCCGTGCTCTGCAAGGCCACCAAATAATTGCCGTTGGGCTGCATCTCGACGCTGCACCAGTTGCCGAGGTTTTGCACCGGCACGCCGTTGATGCGTCTGCCCTCCTTGTCCATCTCGATGATCTCGCCCTGATTACGACCGTTGATGGCGACGATGTTGCCGTTGCGCGCCTTGTACGCGCTGAAAAAGTAATATTGGTTGCCGGGCGTGACGCGATAGAGCACCTGTTTGTCTTGCGTGACCTCCATGAGCATGTTGTAGGAGGCGATAAACGTGTTGCCGTTGGGCAAACGCTGACAGCAGACGGGGTTCATCGGTGTCGCGAATTCCCACTTGATTGCCCCCTTGGTGTCGCGTTCGGTAACGCGATTGGCGCTGTTCTCCGCGATGAGTACGCGGCCGTTGGGCAGCGACTGCGCGTCCATGGCCCCTTGCACGCCCGTGATGGTCCAGCGTTTCTGGCCGTTGCGAGGGCCTTCCCAGACCTGCCCCATGAGGTTACCGAATTGATTGGTATACTCGCAGACGGTGACGAGGCCGAGGTAGGATTCGCGATCGTTGAGGCTGGTCAGATCGATCTTGGCCTGATTGGCGTCGAGCCACTTGGCCCATGCCTTGGCGGCCTTCTGGCGTGATTCGGCCGATGTCGCCACGATCGACTCGTTCGGGCTCGACTCCTCGGCGATGCGGAAGAGGACTTCCTCGATGCGCGGCAGATACGGGGCGGGAATCTGCTCGATAAGCTTGACGAACGTCGGCAGCGCAGCCTTGTTGCGCGAGGCAAGCAAGCCTTGGCTGGCGCGGAAGCGGACCAGCGCCTGCTGATCGTCAAGCATGGCGGGCAGCCTGGCGACGTCTTCCTTGGTGCCGACGTGCCCCAGCACATACGCCGCCGCGCTGCGCCGCGTCGTGCTCGCATCGCTCAAGGCCTTGACGAATTCCGGTTCGAGCTTCGGCTCGCGCAGGCACAGCAGCGTCAAGCTGGTCAGCACTTCCTCTTCGACCGTATCGTCATCAGCGAATGGAATGTATTCGAGCAACGTGCGAATTGCTTCGGCCGGCGCGTGATCCTTGCCCTGCGGCTTACGAGCGAGCAAATGGGCGGCCGCGATCGGAATCGCGGTGTTGCTCGAACTGCGAATTTCGTCGAGACACGTCCGCGCGCGGCGCGAGAGTTCGACGTTCGGATCGTATTCCGCTTCCTTGAGGAACGACAGCACGGACGTTCCTACCTTGACTAACTGCTTGGTTGCCTGTTCACGCACGATGTAGGAACTGCTTCCCATGCCTTTGACCAGGGCGCGGAAGTGCTTTTGCTTCTCATCGCTCAGCGTTTTGTCGCGGAAATACTTGAGCAGGGCCTCTTCAGTCACTTCGATTTTTTGTGACTTGAGCAGGCTCTCATCGCCGCCGACTGCCTCTTCCAGCATCTGGGCGGGCCGCTTGCCATAAATGCCCTGCATAACGCGCAAACGCACCGCCGGATCGGCGTCCGCGAGCAAGGCGCGAAGCTGCTCGCGATGCTCTGGCCCTGCGCGCCGGCCGATCAAATAGGCAGCGGCGTTGCGCCGAAAAGTCAGCGAATCTTTGAGCGCGTTGAGAATGAGCGGATCAACCTTGTCGGACCGGATCGTCAAACGTCCGACGACGGCGAGGATCTCCTCTTCCAGGAACGGATCGTTGCTGACCGCGGGCAGGTAATTGAACAGCACCTCCGCAGCCTTGGGGTCGTTCCGCGCGGCCAGCACACGCGCGGCGGCCGAAATCGTCTCGGCCTTCATGGTCGCTTCAATATCGCGGATGCAATCCTGAGCCCGACGTTTGGCTTCAAGAGAACTGTTGGCAAGCCCGGCTTTCAGGAACGGCAACGCCACCGCGCCGCGGAAACACAGATCCCTCGCTGCCTTGTCGCGAATGGCGAACACATCGCTGCTCAACTTGCGCACCAAACCTTCGAGCAACTCCTTGTCCCCTTCCTTCATGGAGCCGGCCTTGAAAAATTCGATCAAGCCTGCGGCATCGGTCGGCAGCGGCGGGCGTTGATTCTTCAGCGTGAGTTCATCGGTTTGCAATTGCGTCGGCGTTTGGGCCTGGCTCGTGGAGATGAACGCCGCAACGACGACCATGCCGAGCCATAAGGAACGCTTCATGTCGATGACTCCGTAGTGATTGCGCACACAGTGCCTTCCATCAGATTAAACTGTCGGGGCCAAAAAAACTAACGAAAAAGGGACAATCCCTCAGCGAATTCGTGCCCAATTCAATCTCCGATAATGGATCCGTCTGCAGTGAGCGCGTTCGTAACGCCCGCGCTGTGAAATTTCAAATCGGCCCCCTATCCAAACTCCGGCTGCACGATTTCCCATCTAACGTATGGGCACATCGAGCGGATGCCATATCGCGATCAAGCGATTGAAAATTGGGAACCGTACGATGTGCCCAATGTGAGACAAACCAGGGCAGACTGACGGATGCTCCTTAAATAGGACATACAATTCGCGTAACGATTGGGAAGTTTATTCCGTATCTGACGGTATTTATTAGGTTAACGTCAGATTGATTAAATCCGGAAATGCCGGTCGACTGTTTGCCATTACTATCCCATATTGCCTATTTTTACCATTGATTATTAGTAGTCGAGAAGTTAAAAATAGATCGTCTAGTCAATTTGGGGATATTGAGTGCTTTGTACGACAATCGCAAGGAGGGGAGCGACGACGTAAAAGGAACCAAAACGCTCGTACTGCAGCCCATTGCCTGGCTGTGGAAGTAGGGTCTCCAGGAAAACCCAAACGTCCTGGAGATGATTGACTGAGGTACGTGGGCATGCGCAGAGTTGTCATCACTGGCCTGGGCGTCGTCGCTCCCAACGGGATCGGCAAGGACGCATTCTGGTCGGCGTGTTTGAATGGCAGGAGCGGCGTCGGGCCGATTCGCAGCTTCGATGCCTCGGCTCATCCCGTCAAGATCGCGGCGGAGGTCCATGACTTCAACGTGGTTCCGTTCATACTTCCCAGCCAGCGGAAGAGCCTCAAAATCATGTCGCGCGCCATGCGCTTCGCCGTCGGCGCCGCTGGACTCGGCATTCAGGACTCTGGGCTCGAATTGTCTCGTGAGGATCCGACCCGGTTCAGTGTCGTCATGGGCACCGGCCTCGTCCCCGTCGAACTTCCCGAACTGACTCCCACTTTGATGAACTCCTGTGACAGTGAGGGCAAACTCGAAACCAAACGTCTGGGCCGGCAAGGCGCGGGCGCCCTCTTTCCGCTGTGGATTCTGAAGTATCTGCCGAACATGGTCGCGGCCCACATGTCGCTTGCATTCAACGCCCAAGGACCGAACAGCACCATCACCACGGCCTGTGCCGCGGGAACGCAAGCCGTGGGCGAGGCATTCCGCTTGATCGCGCGTGACGACGCCGACATCGCATTGGCAGGCGGGGCAGATAGCCGTATCGATCCGCTGATGATTCTCGCCTACACCGCGCTGGGCGCGCTGAGCCAATCCGAGCGTCCCGCCGTGGAAGTGTCGCGGCCATTCGATGCGCAGCGTAACGGCTTCGTGCTGGGGGAAGGCGCGGGCGTGCTGGTTCTCGAAGAGCTTGAGCATGCCAAAAAGCGCCGCGCCACCATCTACGCCGAGGTGCTCGGCTTGGGCTCAAGCTTCGACGCTTACGCCGCCACCAAGCCGGATCCCGAAGCGCGCGGCGCCGCCCGCGCGATCAAGGAATCACTGCGCGAGGCTCGCATCGACGCCAGCGACGTCGATTACATCAACGCGCACGGAACCAGTACGCGTCTCAACGATCAAATGGAAACGACCGCCGTCAAGCGTGTTTTCGGCGCCAACGCGAAAGTGCTGCCGTTGTCCTCGATCAAGTCGATGGTCGGTCACTTGATCGGCGCGGCCGGCGCGGTCGAAGCCATCGCCATGGCATTGACGTTGCAGGGCGGGGCGATCCCGCCGACGATCAACCAGACGCAGCCGGACCCGGAGTGCGATCTCGATTACGTCCCCAACACGGCTCGCGAAATCCCGGTCAAAGTCGCGGTCTCCACCAGCTTCGGCTTCGGCGGCCAGAACGCCGCCCTGGTCATGAGCCAATTCGCAGGCTGATTCCTAACGCGGGCTTCGCCCGCAACCCTTGGATAGTGAAAACAGGCATCCAACTTCCGAAAATGATTGTTACCAGCAGTCATTCCGAAAGCGGATGCCATGAAAACAGTATGCTCTTTCGTCGCCAAGTTTGCCAGTCTGA
>SYHD01000070.1 GCA_005799265.1 Planctomycetia bacterium
CATCGGCACGTACATCGCGATGGTGTGCTGCGTTCTGCTCTCCGAGAAAGGCACGCTCGTCGGCCGCGTCGGCATGCCGGAGTCCCCGGAAGTTCTGTCGCAAATGGCGCGCGCGATCCTCAAGAAGCTGGACATCAAGCCCAGGAAGGACAGTGCGATCGGCTTCGATCACAATGTGGAATACCTGGAGTGGATCCAAAAAAACGATGCTTCACCCGAGCGCTGGAACCGGCTCGTGGAGCGTCGGCCCGCCGCGCTGTATTTCTGGTATCGGCAGAGCGATGAGTATCTCATCCCGAAGCTCTACCATCCTTATCCGGGTACGCTTGAGGTCGGACGGATCACGCTCGATTCTCCCGCGCCCGTGCTGCCCGGGATGACCAGCGTCAAGCTTGATTTGCAAGGCCGTCTGCTGGAGCTGCACGCGGTTCCGGAATTCAAGCAAGCGGCGGTAGAGCCGGGAAAAAAGTCGGACTGGGACGCCTTATTCGATGCCGCCGAGCTGGACATCCGCCTGTTCACCGAAACGAAGCCGGAGCGCTTGCCGCCGAGTTTTGCGACCGAGCGCAAGGCGTGGCTCGGCAATCTGCCCGACGGCGAAAAACCAGCCGTCCGTATCCAAGCAGCAACGATGGATGGCGCCCCGGTATTTTTTCGAATTATCGGTCCCGGCGAGGACGATAGCAGGTCGACAGCCAGATTTGAAGGCTCGCTCGATTACAACGGCGAGGTCTTGTCGGGCGTCATGTTTGCAATCGTGTTGCTCGGCGCCTTCGTGCTGGCGCCGCGCAGTTGGCGACAAGGGCGAGCCGACCGCAAGGGGGCTTTACGTCTTGGTTCCGGCACTTTCGTCATTCTCATGATAGTCTGGCTCTTTGAAACGCATCACGTGCCTTCCATCGAGGAGTTGAAACTCCTGATTCTCGGCCTCGCCTTTTCGCTGTACTGGGCGAGCCTTCTGTGGCTGACGTACATCGCCTTGGAGCCCTACATGCGCCAGCTGTATCCGGAGTCGCTCATTACCTGGACGCGCTTGCTGGCGGGGCAAACGCGCGATCCACGGCTCGGTCGCGATCTGCTGCTCGGCGCCCTGGCCGGCACGCTGATACAGGTCATCGATCTTATGGGCCGAACCTTGCCCGCCGAACTGGGCGCGACCGTGCCCGCGCCAGACTTCGAGTGGTGGATTCCCAACACCCACATCCGCGGCTACTTGATCGGCAATCTCCTGGACAATCTGGTCTATAGCATCCGCATGGCTTTTTTCTACAAGCTACTCCTCTATCTCGTTCTGCGCAGTTTGATCAGGTGGCAACTCCCGGCGGCGTGCGTCTATGTGCTGGTTTCCACGGCGCTGTGGGTGGGAACGACGGCGACGCTGGAGCTTTCCTGGTCCTGGCTTTTCGGCGCCCTGATCGAGTTGCTGCTCTTGTGGCTGCTGCTGCGCGTCGGCGTCGTGGCGGTTATCGTGGCGACCTACGTCTGGTACTGCCTCTGTTTTCCCCTCACGACCGATCTGGCGGCGTGGCACTCCCAGAGCACGTTGTTTGCCCTGGGACCGGTGGTGCTGCTGGCGGGCTTCGGCTACTACAATTCCCTGGCGGGCAAGGCGGGGCGCTGGCAATTCAGGAATGATTTAGCAACATTAGAACAATAACTTTCCGATTTCATTGAGGCATCGGGATCGCCCGGTAGTTGAATCGAGGCAGTAGGTTGTCGAAGAGGATTCGCATCGTGTCCTTGAATCCAGCCACGACTTTGCGGCCTTTTTCGTAAATCTTGTCGAGGATGTTCACTGCCACCGACAAGCCAGTACGTGTTTTCGCTTTGGCCATGTAGTATTGAACTTGCTGTACCGTCTTGAAGATGACGCCTTGGCAAGCACGGGTCACGTGGGGAAACATCCGGTGCTCGATCGGATTGTACTTGGAGGTGTAGGGCGGATAATGGGCGACGCGGATTTCCAAGCCGATGCGATTAGCGAGCGCTTGCAGATCCTGCTTGAAGAGGTATTGCGCGGCACTGTTGCTGCCGCCACCGTCGCAAAGTAGCAGCAAGGAGCTGGCGTTGGGCCAAGCGACGTGTCCTTCGGCGCTCCACCACTGGAAAATGCTGTCGCAGGCAAATTCGCTGGTGTCGTAGCTGATGCCGAGGTTGATATAGCCGCGGTTGCGTTTGAGATCGAACAGGCCGTGCGGAATCACGTGGCCGTCCGCAAAGGATGGGAAATCGTGATCGAAAACCCGGATCGTCTGCGTCGTGAACGCATGGCCGTCGCGATAGAAATTGCCCAAAAGCTCGCGTTTTTTGAGTCTTTAGCATCATTACATGGAATCGTGGGCGCAAAATGGTGAAGAAGGGCGATTTAGATCAGGGAAATAGACCAGTCGCCCTTTGCCCTCTCTAGTTCTGTCTTCTGTGCCCTCGCCATCGACGATTCCTCGACAATTTGCCCAATTTCTTGTGTGGTGTCCATGTAATGATGCTAAAGACTCGGTTTTTTTGATCAGATGAGCTTACCATAACCGCCCCAAAAATCAGGAAGTTGTTATTCGAATGTTACGTAGTGGCTCGGCGGGTGTCAGGGTTGCCAGCTGCGAATCGATGTTTGATACTTAATGGAGGTCGTCTTTGTTCAAGTGCAAATGCCCCGACTGTTCCGCGGAATTGCTTGCGGTTACTCTTTACTGCCCGTCGTGCGGGGCTAAGCCCGACGCGTCGATCGACGAAGCCCCCTCCATTCAGGCCCCGGCGGCGATGGTGCGGCCGTCCGCGCCTGCTGAGCCGCGCTTTGCTGCGGGACAGGTGCTGGCCGATGCTGACACGCAGGCGCTGGCGGCGATTGTGCTGCCGTCCGCGTCTGCCGAATCACGCTTTGCCGCGGGACAGGTGCTGGCCGAACGCTATCGCATCATCAGTCGACTTGGCAAAGGTGGCATGGGCGACGTGTATCGCTGCGACGATCTGCGTCTAGGCCAATCCGTCGCTCTCAAATTCTTGCTGACCGAAGCGATTGGCGATCCGAAATGGCTCGCCCAGTTGCACGAAGAAGTTCGCTTGACGCGGCAAATCTCTCATGCCAATGTTTGTCGCGTTTACGATATTGGCGAGACGCGCGGTCAGACGTTCCTGTCGATGGAATACATCGACGGCGAGGACCTCGCGTCGCTATTGCGGCGGATCGGCCGCCTGGCGCCCGACAAGGCGCTGGATATCTCTCGGCAGCTCTGCCTGGGGCTGGCGGCGGCGCACGGCCAAGGCGTGATTCATCGCGACCTGAAGCCGGCCAACATCATG
>SYHD01000071.1 GCA_005799265.1 Planctomycetia bacterium
AGTTCTTCCACCTCGCGGTCGAGTACAAAAAGAAGATCGGCTTCACCGGGCAGTTTCTCATCGAGCGCAAGCCGAAGGAGCCGACGGTCCATCAATATGATTTCGACGCCGCCAATGTGGTCGCGTTCCTGCGCGGCTACGGGCTTGCCGATTCATTCAAGCTCAACATCGAAACGAACCACGCGACGCTCGCCGGGCATACGATGATGCACGAGCTGGCCTACGCTTCAAGCTACGGCATGCTCGGCTCGATCGACGCCAACCGCGGTGATCTGCTTTTGGGCTGGGACACCGATCAGTTTCCGACGGACTACTATCTGACGACGCAGTGTATGCTCGTCATCCTCGGCCAGGGGGGGCTCGCCCCCGGCGGCGTCAACTTCGACGCGAAGGTGCGCCGGGAGAGCTTCGAGCCAGTCGATCTCTTCCACGCCCACATCGGCGGCATGGACGCCTTCGCGCTGGGCCTGAAGATCGCAGCGCACATTCGCAAAGACGGCGTCTTGAAGGACTTCGTCAAACAGCGTTATGCGTCGTGGGACTCAGGCATCGGCGCCAAGATCGAAGCGGGGCAGGCGAAATTCGAAGAGCTGGAAAAGTACATGCTCGACAAAGGGGACGCGGCGGCCAACGTGTCCGGACGTCAGGAGATGCTCGAGAACCTCATCAATCGCTACGTGCGCTAGCGCGGCTGTATTCGTATAGCGCCTGATTCTGCTCGACGTGCACTGGCCCGACACCAGCGGCAACGCGCTCCTGCAGAGGTTCCGCGCCGATCCCGATTTGCGCGATATTCAGGTGATCGTCATCAGCGCCGCCGCGACGCCGCAGCAGATCGACCGTCTGCTCACCATCGGCGCCGGCGCGTATTTGACCAGGCCGATCGATGTTGATCAACTTTTGTGCGTTCTCGATCGTTAGCTGAAAAAGCCGATAGGCATCGCCGCAAGCGTCTATGAATTGGGCCTTCGCCGCAAGAAAAGCAGCGTCAGGTCGTCTTGCAGTTCCTTGGCGCCGGTGAAGTGATCGACCGCGTTCTTGGCATCAGCAGCGCCATCCGCAAGCGCGCGGGCGGGCGTGAGTGGACGCAACAGATCGCGAATGCGCTCCAGGCCGAACATGTCGAGCCGTTTGCCCGCACACGCTTCCAGCAGACCGTCGGTAAAGAAGAACAGCGTATCGCCCGGATGCAATTCGACATGCGTCTCTGGAAATTGCAGCAGATCACCCGAGTAGCCGAGCAGCCGGCCGGCCTTCATCGCGACGGTTTCGATCGTCCCGTTGGCGCGGCGCAACAGAGGCGCGGGATGGCCCGCCGACGCCAGGAGCACGTGCCCCGTGGCCGGATCGTAAAGCCCGTGCGCCAACGTGACGAACATGCAGGTCGGATTGTCGTCGGCGAGTTCGACGTTCAGCTTCGTCAAGAGCTGAGCCGGCCGATCTACCTCGCGAACCACGTGCCGGCACAAGGTCCGCACCGCGATCATGAACAGTGCCGCCGGCATGCCTTTGCCGGACACGTCGCCGATGAAGAACGCCAATCGCCCCGCCGGCGTTTTCACGAAATCGTAGAAATCTCCGGCGACTTGACGGGCGGGGAAGACGCGCCCGTGGATCTCCAGATCAGCGTCCGGAAACCCTTCGACGGTCTCGGGCAAATAGCCTGCCTGGATGTCGTGGGCGAGGGCCAGCTCCTGCATCAGACGTTCCTCACGCAACTTCTCGGCGTGCAGAGCGACATTTTCGAGCACGACCGAAACTTGCATCCCCAGCGCGGTCAGCATGTGTAAATCGTCTACGCGGAACCCGAAGCCCTTGCAAAAGCGATCGACCTGGATCACGCCTAACCGGCGCCCGTCTTGCGCGATCAACGGCACGCAGACGATCGAGTGCAGATCGAGCGACGTGATCGACTGGCTGGGCTGGTATTTCGTGTCCGTCTGCACATCCTCGCTGATCAGGCCGATGCCTTCGTCGAGGGCGCGTTTGACGATGGTTCGGCTGAAGGATCGTCCGCACAACTCCTGGTTGCGCCGCGCACGCTGGGCACGCAGGATCAGCTTGTCCCCTTCGCAGAGCACGACCAAGATTCGATCTGCCTGCGGAAAGAGTTTCATCAAATGTTCGAGCAGCTTGTCGAGGAGCGGATCAATTTCCAGGGTGCGGGCCAGGTGCTGGGCGATTTCGAGGACAACCTGAAGCTTCGCCGCCGGGCCTTGCGCGAACAGCGATTCGTGCAGGCTGGTGGCGCTGACGGTCTCGCGGACGACCAGTGACGACTCCTGCGGCTCGGTCAAAGTCGGCGCCGCGCGCAGGCCGAACAGATACGGGCCGATCTGGAATGTGTCGCTCTCGGCGAGCGGCGTCGGCGCGTGCGGCGTCAGGCGTTTGCCATTGACGAACGTGCCGTTGCTGGAACCGAGGTCTTCGAGCAGGATATGCAAATCGCGCAGATAGAGATGGGCGTGCTGACGGCTAATCTGATTTCCGGAAAGGCTGATGTCGCAATCGGAATTGCGTCCGAGCGTGGCACGGTCCTTGACGAGGGAATAATGCTTCCCCATCTCCGGACCGCGCAGGATGACGATGACGCTCATGCCCCTTGTTGTACCCGATTACAGGGGGCGAATGCAAGGATGAAGGTCCGTAGTCCGTGGCGACTACAACCGGAACCGAGTCGTCACGAGCCACGGATTTTTACGTCATTTGGTCGCCGCCGCGGAGATGAAAGGGAGCATTTTTACCTTGCCAGGCGCCCAGGCATTGCGCGCATCGAGAATCGTGTGCCGGAAGGACGCGGCGTCGGGAACGGCGGTGAGGGTCATCTCGACCTTGCCGCCGGTGATGATTTGCAGGTCGGCGGAGCGGAAGAACTGATCGATGGACGCCGGGTCGAGTTTGACGTCGTCGATGTCCGCCAGAGGGACCGCCTGGCTGGCGTTTCCTTTCCAGCCCCTGAGAATCTTGATCCGTTTGTCGGTGAGCAAATAGCGCACGCCGATGACGGGGAGCACTTTGCTGAAATAGAAGAAGCCCATGACGATCCAGCCGAGCGGAGCAAGAACGATCGTGTTCGTGAGTAATTTGCCCAAGCCGGCGACGGCGGGCACCCGCGCGACGGTTGGCCAAACGAGGCGGATCCGCGTTTCTTTGTCTTCAGCAGCCATGGTCCCGGTCGACATTCTCGTCTCGCTTGTTTGCAAAGGGTGCTCTCAGTGATATATCGAACTCCCGGCCGATCGTCTCTGTCTTCGTTTAGCGTTCGCGTTGCGTTTGCAGCGGCGCTGCGCCATTGCAAACGCAACGCGAACGCTAGACGAAGACACCGTTACCCAAGACGCAGCAAAATCTTGCCGCCGCGTGCCGATCGCTCAACGTGCTCGATCGCTTGCGCTAACTGATCGAGGCCATACGTCGCGGCGACCGGGGTCGTGAGAACGCCCACGCGCATCAGCGCCGTTATCTGGCGAAATAGGCCCAGCATGCGCAGGGTACCCTGATGCTTGACCCACTCCGAAAGCCAGAAGCCTTCCATCGCGCGTGGCCCGACCATCAACGTGCGCGTGTCGAACGGCGTCGGTTCGGCGGAGAGCGTGCCGTAGACCAGCAAACGTCCCTGAGGCGCGAGTGATTGAATCACGTCGACGACGCCCGGCCCGCCGATGCAGTCGAGTGCGCAGGGAACCATCGCCCCCTTCGTAATCTCGGCGACGCGGTCCACGATTTTGTCTTCGCGCGTGGACAGCACGGCATCGGCGCCGAGTTGCATCAGTTCGTTGGCAAGCTCCTTGCGGCGAACAAGGTTGATCGTACGAAACCCAAAGTGTTTGCCGAGGCGAATGATCATGCGGCCCAGCGCGCTGCCCGCGCCGGTTTGCAGGAGCCAGGACGCGCGGCGCATTTGCAGGACGTACTGGGTCATGACGATGGCGGTGGCGGGATTGACGAAGAACGTGGCGACCTGTTCGTCGCGAAGATCGTCGGGCACGGGGACAACGTGGCGGGCGGGGAGCGTGACGAACTCTTGCCAGTTGCCGCCTCGGCCGTTGAGAACGGCGACGCGGCGCCCCGGTTTCAAGCCGCGCAGCTTGGCAAGCCAGCCGCCGCTGGACGCATCGATGACCCCAACCCCTTCAAACCCAGGCGTGGCGGGCAGGTTGGGGAGTCGACCGTAAACGCCGCCCACCGTCATCAGGTCTGAAGGATTGATCGGCGCGAGCCGCATGCGCACGCGGACTTCACCAGCCGTCGGTTCCGGCATGGGCACGTCGCGAACTTGCAAGACCTCGCGCGGTTCGCCGAAACGCTCGAAGACGATCGCTTTCATGAACTTCCTCGTCTCGCTTGCGCCATTTCGTGCAAGCGAGACGCTTGCACTACGGGGCCATTGTACGAAGTATCGCATTCTCGCGCGGTTTGGGAATAAACGCTTTCTCGGCGCATCTTTACCTCATAATCCCCAAACGCGGCAGCCCGCGCATACGTCGTATAAGTGGGTAATGTGTCGAATCAATGAAGCCAGAGCGATGCTTTCCCGCGAATTGCCTTTGAAGGGTCGTCAATAACAAGGTATTCTCTCAATATCCCCGTGCTCGCTAGCAAGGATTTCCACTCATGACGGAACGCTACACCGACGATTTCCCGAGTCCGGTGCTCGAAGCAGGCGAGTCGCCGCTGCACGGTTTTCGTGGCGCGGCACAGGACGAACCGGCGCCGGGCGTGCCGGCCGGCTTGACGATTGCGCTCAGTCGCGAGGCTGGCGCGCGCGGCGCCACGATCGCCAAGCGCGCGGGCGAGAAGCTTGGTTGGGATGTGTACAGCCAGGAGATGCTCGAATACGTCGCCCAGAACGCCTCCGCGCGGCAGGAATTGAAGGACAAACTCACTCCCGCGGCTGCTGCATGGATCGACGAGCAGATGCAGCAATTGCTTGAGCGGCACTATTTGAGCCAAAATCCGTCGATGCGGGATTTGACGCGCCTCGTGCTTACACTGGGTGTGCAAGGGAACGTGATCGTGCTGGGGCGCGGTGCGGGTTTCATCATGCCGGCCCGCTCGACATTACACGTCCGCCTGGTCGCGCCTCAGGAGGACCGCATCGCATACCTTAGTCAGCTGCTGCGGCTGACCGAAGAGGAAGCCGTTGCCGAGGTGCGCAAACGCGATCATCGTCGGGCCGACTTTTTGGCGACGCACTTCCACCGCAAGCCGAACGACGTGCACGTTTACGACATGATCCTGAACACGAGCCTGTTCGGCGAGGAGCGCTGTGCCGACTTGATCGCCGCCGCGGCCAAGGCGAAGATGTCCGCGGTCGTGGGCATGGATTGATGCCGTTGGTCGTTTAGCGCTCGCAGTGAAACATCGGAAATACGTTGTTTCCCCGCGAAAGCCAGTTTTTGCTTGCATTTCAAGTCGAAACTCCATTTGATGATGGAAAACCACCGTCGCTCATTCGTGAGGATTCCATCATGCGTCGCTGTTTGCTGTTTGCCGCTCTCATCGCCGTCGGTCTGACCCTGAGCAATTTCGCCACCTCAACGGCGCAACCAGACAAAGGCGTCCCGAAGCAGTTCGGCCTGGAGAAGCGCGTGCCGTGGACGTCTTCGAACGTCAAAGGTTCGCCCGAGCCGCCGCCGCCCTTCCGGACCGAGCCGGCGTTTCCTAAGTTGCCTAAGTTTGACGAGCCGCTCGACATGACCTACGCGCCGGGAACCAATCGTTTGTTCATCGCGGAACGCATGGGCAAGCTTTTTTCATTCGTCAACAAGAAGGACGCGGACAAGATCGATCTCGCTCTCGAGTTGAAAGACGCCAATGGCAAGAAGCAAACGATCTACGCCTTTACGTTTCATCCTAAGTTTAAGGACAACGGCTTCATCTTCGTGACGTGGATTCCCGACGGGTCCAAGGAAGGTCTGCCGAAAGGGACGCGCGTGTCGCGCTTCACCGTCAAGGGCGAGCCACCCGTCGTCGATCGCGCGTCGGAGAAGATCATCTTCGAATGGCCCAATGGTGGCCACAACGGCGGCTGCCTGAAATTCGGCCCCGACGGCATGCTCTACATCGTCACCGGCGACGGCTCCGGCATTGCAGATTCGCTCGACATCGGCCAGGACCTCTCCAGCATTTTCGCCAAGCTGCTCTGCATCGATGTCGATAACCCGCCGGCAGGCAAGGCGTATGGCATTCCGAAGGCCAATCCTTTCGTCAACACGAAGGGTGCTCGCCCGGAAGTTTATGCCTACGGCCTGCGGCAACTGTGGCGTTTCAGCTTCGACCGTACGGAGGGCGACCTCTGGGGCGGTGAAGTCGGCCAGGATCTGTGGGAGATGATCTACAAAATCAAGCAAGGCGGCAACTACGGCTGGTCCGTTATGGAAGGCACGCATCCATTCCGCCCTGACCGTAAAATGGGGCCGACGGGAATTCTCAAGCCGGTCGTGGAGCATTCGCATGCCGATTTTCGATCGATCACTGGCGGGTTTGTCTATCACGGCAAGCGAATCAAGGAACTTCAAGGCCATTACATCTACGGCGATTTCGATACCGGCCGCGTCTGGACGTTCAAGTACGGGGTAATCAAGGTCGCTGGGAACAAAGCAACACAAGGCGCTCTTGCCCATCGCGAGCTCGCCCGCACCACTTATCGCATCATTACCTTTGCCGAGGACGCGGTCGGCGAACTTTACTTTGTCGATTACACCGGCGGGGGAATCCATCAACTCGTGAAAGCACCGGTCGCGAAAACGCAAGCGGCGTTTCCGCGCAAACTCTCCGAGACCGGCATCTTTGCCTCGACCAAGGATCACAAGGTCTCACCCGGCGTCATCCCTTACTCCGTCAATGCTCAGCTCTGGGGCGATCACGCCGAGAAGGAACGCTTCCTCGCCATTCCGAACAACGGCCAGATCGGCTTCGATGAAATCACCTATCCGCAACCGTCCCCCGGCGCGCCTCCGGGTTGGCGCTTTCCAGACGGGACCGTGCTCGTCAAAACGTTCTCGATGGACATGGAACGCGGCAATCCGAAAAGCCGCAAACGCCTCGAAACGCGCCTGCTCCACTTCCAACAATTCCCCGGCAATCAAGAGTACGGCGACCAGTATTGGCGCGGCTATACCTACGTGTGGAACGACGAGCAGACCGACGCCGAGTTGCTCGAAGAAAAGGGTGCCGACCGCCTCCTCAAGATCAAGGTCGGCGACAAGACCGTCGAGCAAAACTATCGCTTCCCGAGCCGGGCTGAGTGTACGCTCTGCCACACGAACGCCGCCAAGTTTGCGCTCGGCGTCAGCACCATGCAAATGAACAAAGACCACAACTACGACGGCGTGATCGCGAACCAGCTCGCCACGCTGGAACACATCGGCATGTTCACGAAGAAGCTGCCCGCCGCCCCCGCGAAGCTGGCCAAGCTCGCCGACTTCAACGACAAATCGCTGCTCGTTGACGTGCGCGCTCGCTCGTATCTGCACTCCAATTGCAGCCATTGCCACGTCAAATGGGGCGGCGGCAACGCGGAGTTCAAGCTGCTCGTCGATCTCGACCTCAAGGACATGGGCATCGTCAACGTCCCGCCGGCTCATGGCAGCTTCAACATCAAGGACGCCAAGCTCGTGGTCCCCGGCCAGCCGGAGCAATCGATCCTCCTGCAGCGCATGAACATGACGACGCTGGGCCGCATGCCGCACATCGGCTCGCGCGTCGTCGATGATCAGGCGGTGAAGCTCGTGCATGATTGGATTAAGGGGATGAAGTAGCGTTTGGACCGCTTGCCGCCCAAAATCTAGCGACCACTGGCAAAACTGTCCCCATGTGGGAAGGTAACATGCCGCGCTGCCTCTTGAAGCTATTGCACGTGGGTGCAGGTCAAGTCGGGCATGTATCGCGTCAATCGGGTGAAAACCCCGGCCACGGTAGCCGCCGAGCATGCCGAGGGAACGGAGCTGCCAATCACCTTTGTGGATTACGAGCCGAAGCCGCGCGAACTCACCCATCGGCCCGAAACCCAGCTGACAGTATCAAATCGGCCGGTCGGCCGGCTGAGACTCGACGATTGCCCGATCCTCTAGGGCTGCGCTGGTGTTTCCGTTGCGGTCTCGGTGAACGGATTCTCGCCGCCCACGGGCACGTCCACGTAGCTCTGCTGGAGCACGACCGGGGTTGTGACCTTACGCACCCGCATGTTGACCAATTCGACTCCCAGCGAAAACGCCATCGCGAAGTAGACGTAGCCCTTGGGAATCTGCACATGGAAGCCCTCGGTCACCAGGGTCACGCCGATCAAGAGCAGGAACGACAGCGCCAGCATCTTCATGGTCGGATGCCGCTCCACGAAACCCGCGATCACCCCCGCGAACACCAGCATGACGCCGACGGCGATGACGACCGCCGCGATCATGATGGTCAATCCAATCCACTGGGCGTGGCGATCCACCGTCACCATGCCCACGGCGGTGATGACCGAGTCGAGAGAAAAAACAATGTCGATGAGGACGATCTGCACGATCACGGCTGTGAACGAGGAAAAAGTGGGCGCTCCGCTGGCGTCGTGTTTGCCCTCGAGCTTGTCGTGGATCTCGTAGGTCGCTTTGCCGATCAGAAACAGGCCGCCGATCAGCAAGATCAGATCGCGTCCGCTGACGCCGTGCGCGTCGCCTGTCTCGGCGGTCCAGAACTTCGGTATCGAGAAGATGTCATCGGTCAGCCCCATGATCCAGCCGAGAACCAACAGCAACAGGATGCGCGTGAACATCGCCAGGCCAAGTCCGAGCTGGCGCGCCAGGCCTTGCTTCTCCTGGGGCAGTTTCCCCGCCAGAATGGCGATGAAAACGATGTTGTCGATG
>SYHD01000072.1 GCA_005799265.1 Planctomycetia bacterium
ATCGTGACCACGTTGAGCCGATAGAAGAGGTCTTCACGGAAGCGGCCCTTTTTTTGTTCCTCCTCCAGCGGCCTGTTCGTGGCAGCGATGACGCGCACGTTGGCGTGTTGTTCCTGCGTGCTCCCCAGACGGCGGTAATGGCCGTCTTCAAGAACGCGCAGTAGCTTGGCCTGCATGCCGTGCGACATCTCGGCGATCTCATCGACGAACAACGTGCCCCCCTCGGCAACCTCGATCAAGCCGTGCGTGCTCTGCGTGGCGCCGGTGAAGGCGCCTTTTTCGTGGCCAAACAACTCGCTTTCCAGGAGGTTCTCCTGCAACGATGCGCAATTGATCGTGACCAGCGCTCGATCACGGCGCGGACTGTTGTAATGCAAGGCACGCGCGACGAGCTCTTTGCCGGTGCCGGTGTCGCCGCGAATCAGCACGGTGGAGTCGGTCGGCGCCACTTTCTGAATAAGTTGTGCGACCCGCTGCATGCCTGGGCTGGTCCCGATCATCTGGTGCCGCGTCGATTCAAACGTCAAGCGCGCGACGTATTGATTCAGACGCACGTTCTCCATGCGCAAGCGGCGCACTTCCATGGCGCGGCCCAACACGGGCAAGACCTGATCCAGCTTGAACGGCTTCAACAGAAAATCGAACGCGCCGGCCTTCATCGCTTCGATCGCGTTTTGCACGGTAGCCTGCCCCGTCATGATGATGCCGACCAGTTGCGAATCAATTTCAAGGGCTTTGCGCAATAGTTCGATCCCGTTCATGCCGGGCATCATCAGGTCGCTCAGGATCAGATCGAACTCTCCTTTGCCAAGCATTTTGAGTGCTTCCTCGGCAGACGAGGTCACCCGTGCGTCGTAGTGACAGCGCCGCAGATAGCATTCCAGACATTCGGCCAGATCGGACTCGTCTTCAACGACAAGAATCCGGCCCAGGAGAGGTTGTGCCATGGTTCCAATTCTGCCAATGCCACGACGAATAAAGCGTCATTATACCATGGCGCAATCCGAGCTGGCGTAGGGCTTGCGTAGCCTTGTCGCGGTTTATTAACAACGGGCGGCACGTGTGCCCGCCATCATTTGCAAACGGCGCTCGTTTGGATCCGTTCCGTGCTGGCAACACCGTCTATTGAATCGGCTTGATCACCGGCGCTACTTCGCGAAGAAAAAGCTCTCGGCCGTCTTCCGCAGCAACCAGTCCTTGTCGTCGTCGCTGAGGAAGTCGAGATGGCGGCGCACGAGATCGACGCTTGCTTGATACGTGTGTTCCCCCTGAACCTGGAACGGGCAATCGCTCTCCCACATGCAGCGGCGCGGGCCGAACGCGGCGACCGTCTTCTTGATCACGGGTATCAAGTCGATGTAGGGCGCCCGCTTCTTGCCAAGAGCATAGAAGGCGCCGATCTTGACCATTACCTTCTTGTGCTTGGCCATGGCGCACAGGCGGTCGACATCCTCGGCACGGATGACACCGGTGGCGCAGATGCGGGCAAGGTGATCGATGATGACCGGCGTGTCAGGATACGCGGTACACATGCGGTCGAGTTCCGGCAATGCTTCGGTGCCGATCAGGCAAGCCATCGCCTGGTTGTTGCGCGCGCCGGCGGCGAACATCTTCTGGTAGCCTTCCGGCCGCAGCCATTTGTCAATCGTCTGCTCGCTGAGCTTGGGATGGATGCGAAAGGCGCGCACGCCTTTCTTGGCAAGGTCGTCCATCTCACGCGCGGGATCCTTGCCGAGCGGGTTGATGACGGCTGTGCCGACGAAAACATGGGGATACCTGGCGATCGTGTCGAGCATGTAGGAATTGTCGAAGCCGTAGAAGCTCATCTGGATGAGGTTAATGCGCCCGACGCCGGCAGGCTTGCAGTGCTTGAAGAGTTCCTCGGGAGTGAAGGACGCGGGCTTCATGCTTTCCTTCTTGTACCCAGGAGCGAGTGGATATTTGCCGGTGTCTGGCGTCCAGACGTGAACGTGGGCGTCGATAAAGTCCATTTGCTTTGCCTCTTGCGCGCTAGCTCGGAACTCGCTGCTTGATAGAAACGAAAAGGCAACGGCAAAAGGGATCGCGAAGAATCGATCGGACATGATATTCCTCCCCGTGCATTTCGATGCAAACAACATCGTAGACCTCACGCGGAGCGCGACGTCTACGGTGGCCTGCCGGAAAAAGACTAAGGCGAGCGGCAGAATTAAATGTACCCGTTCACGACGCGGAGCGTCGTGCCACAATGTGGTGCGACGCTCCGCGTCGCATTGACTACGGGTATCTTTCCAACTGCCCATCGCCTAATAGTCCGCGATTGACCCGTCCCTCAGACGAGCGCCCGGCCAGCGATAGGTTTGCGGCTTCTTGGCGTTCTCCTCGATTTGCTTCTCGTCAACCTCGACGCCCAGGCCGGGGCCCGGCGGCAAGCCGATGTAGCCGTCCTTGTCGAGCTTCCAGTCCATGCGCGTCACGTTGCGCGGATTGAAACCGGCACTTTCCGGATAGAACTCGTGAATGAGGAAGAACGGCACCGACGCCGCCACGTGCAGACTCGCGGCGATGCCGAGGAAGCCGGCGGTGCAATGTGGCGCGATGGGCACGTGGTAGGCCTCAGCGAGCGTGGCGACCTTCTTCATCGCCGTGATGCCGCCGCCATGGCAGCAGTCCGGCTGAACGATGTCGAGGCAGCCATTTTGCAAGTAGGGGATGAATTCCCAGATCGTGCGGTCGCGCTCACCGGCGGCCAGGGGAATCGCGATCTGTTCCTTGAGCCGCTTGAAGACCTCGATGTTGCCCGGCACTGCGGGTTCCTCGATGAAGAGAACATCATACGCTTTGATCGCCGCGGCAAGCTGGATCAGCGTGGCCGGGGGCACGGCGCTATGGGCGTCGAACATGACGGCGCCGCTTGGGCCGACCTTTTGTCGGGCTGCCCGGATCGCGCCGACCATGCGTTCGATGTCGGCGGGGGTGCCGCTATGATCGTAGATGCCGTGCGGCGGGACCTTGACTGCCTGCGGCGTGTGATAGACGCGAATGCGATCCCGGCACGGTCCGCCGAGCAGCCGATAGACGGGCGTGTTCCAGAGCTTGCCGGTGATGTCCCATAGCGCCATGTCGATGCCGGCAAGCGTGTGGACCATGAACGCGCCGCCGCGGATGTTGCGATGGGCGCGGAAGAGCTTCTGCCAAAGATATTCGATGCGCGTCGGATTTTCGCCGTCGAGGAGTTCGTACAGCGATTCGACGAGCGGCTTCGACACGCGCGGATCGACGCCCTTGATCTCCCCCCAGCCGACGATGCCGTGGTTCGTCTCGAGCTTGACGTAGACGGACGCGTTCAGCCAGGTCGCGCGCAGGCGCGTCAGACGAATCGTGGACGAGCGATCGCCTACTTGTGCGGCCGGGTTTTGCTCGGCGGCGACCGCTTCATTGAGCAGGGCGGTGCCGGCGGCGATGGCGCTGGCAGTGGCGAGAACTTCTCGACGCGATTGCATGGGGTACTCCTTGTGCTGCATGCCGTTTAGCGCTCGCGTGGCGCAATCCGAGCGCTAATCCGCAAGCGAACAACCATCAATAGTCCGCGATCGAGCCATCGCGCAATCGCCCACGCGTCGGCCATTCGGGGCGATGCGGCTTCTTCGCGAGTTCCGCAAGCTCTTTCTCGTCAATCTCGACGCCAAGCCCCGGTCCTTGCGGCAACGAGGCATTGCCGTCCTTATCGACGGTCCAGCTTTTGCGCACGAGGCCCTTGGGGGTGATCTGTGGATAGTACTCGTGGATGATGAAAAACGGAATCGCCGCCGTCACGTGAAAACTCGCCGACACGCCCAGTTCGGTCGTCACGCAATGCGGCGCGAGCGGGACGTGGTACGCTTCGGCGAGCGAGGCGATTTTTTTCATTTGCGTGATGCCGCCGCAGTGGGCGCAGTCGGGCTGCAGTACATCGATGCAACGCTCTTGGAGATAGGCGGCAAACTCCCAGATGGTGCGATCGCGTTCGCCTGTCGCCAGCGGGATCTTGATCGCCGCCTTCAGCCGCTTGAAGACTTCGATGTTGCCGGGCACGGCGACTTCTTCGATGAAGGCGACATCCGTCGGATTGAGGGCGCTCGCAAGCTGGATGAGAAACGGCGGCGGCAGCGCGCAGTGTGCGTCGAAGATGACCAGCCCGCCGGTGCCGACGCGTTTGCGTTCTCCTTGAATGTAGGTGACGAGCCGCTGGATCTCGGCCGGGGTGCCCGCGAACTCGGAGGGGCCGGCGCCGGGCTTCGTCGCTGTCGGCGAAGGGTAGACGCGGATGCGGTCGCGTGTCGGTCCGCCGAGCAAGCGATAGACGGGCGTGTTCCACAGCTTGCCGGCGATGTCCCACAGGGCCATGTCGATGCCGGCGATGGTATGCGTCATGAACGGCCCGCCGCGGATGTCGCGATGGGCCCGGTAGAGCTTTTGCCAGATGTGCTCGATGCGCGTCGGGTTCTCGCCGTCGATCAGCTCGAACAACGATTGCACGAGGGCCGCGGCGACCCGCGTCTCAAGCTGATCGATCTCGCCCCAGCCGGTGATGCCATGGTTCGTCTCGATTTTCACGAACACCTTCGGCCCGACCGGCGTCGCGGCGATGCGCGTGATGCGAATCGTCGAGGAACGATCCGCCACCTGCGCCGCCGGATTCTGCACGGCCGCGACGACTTCGGAGAGCGAGGTTTGGTCCGTCATGAGTCGGTGTTCCTGCGTGGGGAGATTTGCCTGAGCCTAGCAAATTCCACGGTCGCAGCAAGCTTTTTATTCTCGGTAGTTCCAAGAACGCCGGTGAAAAACGAAATATCAACTCCGAAGAGGTTGCGCGCTAATCCGCTGTGCGGAAAAAAGTGTTCGAATCGTAATTCTCCGCAGCGCCGCGCGCGAAGTATGCCGTTGAGCGACGCCGCCCAACGGCATATTTCGTGCGAGGCTCTATCCATCCATCATTCCGGCAATGGTTTGCCCTTGGTTTCGGGCGCGAACGGCAGAACAAGCAAGCCCAGGAGGAAGAACGAGCACATCGTCACGCCGGCCAGTCTCCAACTCATGACGTCGCCGTGGGAACCGAAGACCATGCTGCCCAGCGCGCCCAACACCAGGGGGCCCGGCGCGGCGACGTAACGTCCCACGTTGTAACAGAATGATGTTCCGGTGCTGCGCAGCCGCGTGGGAAACAATTCCGGGAAGTAAATCGCATAGCCGCCGAACAGCGATATCTGGGCGAAGCCCATGAGCGGGACCATCCAGAATACGTCGCTGAAGGTGCTGAGGTTCCAGAACGCAAACGCGGTCGTGCCGAGGGCGAGAACAAATGCGATCGCAAAGGCCGGCTTGCGCCCCATGAGATGCGTGAACTTGCTGAACGAGTAGATGCCGAAGAACGCGCCAATATTGAAGAGCAGGCCATTGATGCCAGCCCACAGCGTCAGATCTCCTTCCAGGCTGCGCGTTCGCTTGACAATCTCGTCAATCGTCTTGACGGCCGAGCCTTGCGTCGGGGCGCCAGAAAAGAGTTCGTTGATCTTGGCGTCCTCGATTTCCTTGCGGCTGTCTCGTTCGAACTTTTTCTTGAAGTCCGTGACGCGCGCCGTGACGTTGTCCTGGTTCAGGTCCTTCTTGTCGGCCAGAGTCTTCAATATCGCCTGGTACACGACGCGTGCTTCTGGCGCGTAGAGGTCGGCCGGTTTGAGTTTCTCCTTGACGAGTTCCACGCGTTCTTTTTCCTCGGCTTTCTCATCCCATTTTTCCTTGACCGCGTGGTCCTTGAGCAGGAATCGAACCAGATCGCGGTCGTGGAAAAGGGTTTTTTGAATTGCGACCTCAGCGACGAAATTCTCGCGGAAGACGGCGCGGACCAGGTCGAAACTGAAGAAGCCAATGGCCCACAGGCCCACCACGCCGGGCACCGCGAGCCCCAGGCCGATGAACGCATTGCGGCGCAACACGGGGTTGCCGAAGAGCTCGGTAATGGAACCCAGTTTTTGGCCCGGCACTCGGCCCTCACTGATCGCTTGCCATTTTTCGGGCTCTTTGAGACGTCGTCGAACGAGCACAGCCAACAGCGCGGGCAAGGCGCCGACGATGAACATCCAGCGCCATGGCTTGTAATCGCCGAGCAGTCCCGCTGTTTCCATGGGCGCCAGGGCCATGCTGATGAACGCAGCCGTGATGTTGCCGATCGCCGAGCACGCCTGCAGCCAGCCGAGCGCGTGCGACCTGGCTTTGTCGGGCATCACCTCCGCGACCAAAGCGATGCCGACGGCAAACTCACCACCCACGCCTAGCCCGGTAAGGAAACGATAGAAGGCGAAATCCCAGAATCCCTGCGAAAGGGAACTGAGGCCGGTGAAAAACGAATACATCAGGATCGTGACGACCATCGTCTTGGCCCGCCCCCAGCGGTCGCCCACGATACCGAAGATCATGCCGCCGGTCGCCCAGCCCAGGATGAAGATGGTGGTGGCCAATCCTCCCCAGAAGGCAGCGCCTTCCGGGCCGTGCAACTCACGAATGGCGGGGCCACGCGCGAGATTGAAAAGCTGCTGATCGAGACAGTCGAACATCCAGCCCAGGACCGACACGAGAAAGACGAACCAGTGATAGGGAGTGAGCGTCTTGTACCAGGGGACGCCGTCGTCGGCGATGGGTGTGGTGGTCGGCTCATCGAAATGCATGACGTTCTCCCAGGGCCGGTGCAAAGAGAGAAGAATAGACCATTTGTCAGACAAAGGAAAGCAAAAAAGCCACGCATTTCTCGCCTACTCCCCAACGATATAGTGACGGGCCGAGGGTGAGAGAGGATGTCCATGCGGAACTTGGACAGCTCATCGATTTCCGCTAATATGCACTCCAGCGCCGAGGTGGTGTAATTGGCAGCCACGCAGGACTTAGGATCCTGTGCCGCAAGGCGTGCGGGTTCGACTCCCGCCCTCGGCAATTTTCCGCTCGCTTCGCGCGCGGTCCGGATATGCAACCCGAAAAGATGGCCTGCCTCGCCAGAATTTCCTTGAGGGTATTCCCCTCCAACCGTTTGCTGTATAATAGAAAGTAGAAACAAAGGAGAGCTTGAGCCACTGTATGCAACTGAACGAGGGAGGTTCTATACGCTCCGCATAACCGGTGCGTTCGACCGATTGATTGCCGAGATGTGATCGAGGCACGCCGTCTCGTTCCCAAACTCAGAGGTTGTGCATCTTTCGTAGACCTCACGCTCCGCGTGAGGAAATCATCACGCGGAGCGTGAGGTCTACGCACCCTTCCGAGCTTGGAAACGAGGACTAGTCTGCTAATTATAACGCGTAAGCTGCCCCGAAATCTTGACACGACAATATCCCGCGCCCCATCCTACCCGGCGCGAGGATGGAATCGTCGCCTCAGTTGCCCGGCATGCCGCGGCCTGAGAGCGATGAATTCTCCCGGCTTCCCCTCTCCTTTTCCATCAATTGACCGCGATGCCGCGCTTTACGTGAGCGCGTGCTTTGAAGGATCGCACCTGGAGGATCTATGAGTAGTGCAAGCGTTCTTGCCCAGCCGACAAAGAAACCGGTCGGGCAGCGTACGGATGTCGTTATTTACTTTGCGGGGGATTCGGGTGACGGCATCCAGGCCATCGGCGGCCAGTTCGGGCACACCTGCGTCCGCATGGGCAATGACATCGTCACCTTCCCCGACTTCCCCGCCGAGATCCGCGCTCCCGCCGGAACCAAGGCCGGTGTCTCCGGCTACCAGCTCCAGTTCGGCAATCACGAAGTCCTAACCCCCGGCGACGGCTACGACGCCCTCATCGCACTCAACCCGGCCGCACTGCAAGCGCGCGTCAAGGGCCTCAAGGACAACGGCCTTCTGATCGTCAACACCGACAAGTTCGGCGAACTCGATCTCAAAAAGGCGCAGTGCAAGACGAATCCGCTTGAAGACAGCTCGCTGGATCGCTATCAGATGTTCAAGGTCGAGCTGACGCGCTTGACGCGCGCGGCCGTCTTCGAATCGCCGCTGCCGGCGCCGCTGTCCAATCGTGAAGGCGATCGCTGCCAAAACTTCTTCGCTCTGGGCATGGTCTGCTGGCTCTTTGGCCGCTCGCTTGATCCGACGCTGCAATATATCGACGCGAAATTCGGCAAGCGCGCCGAAATCGCCGAGGCCAACAAACGCGCCCTCAAGGCCGGCTGGGTCTACTGCGAAAACACGGATGCTTACGTCAGCTCCTTCGAGGTGACCGCGGCCAAGATGGCGCCGGGACTCTACCGCCACATCACCGGCAACCAGGCGACGGCCCTGGGCCTCGTCGCCGCCGGCCAAAAAGCGGGGCTGCCGATCTTCTTCGCCAGCTATCCGATCACGCCCGCCAGCGACATCCTGCATCAGCTCTCGCGTTACAAAAATCTCAACGTGATGACCGCTCAAGCTGAAGACGAAATCGCCGCGGCCTGCATGGCCATCGGCGGTTCCTACGCCGGCGCCCTCGGCTGCACGGCGACCAGCGGCCCCGGACTCGACCTCAAGCAAGAGGCGATTAGCCTTGCGGTGTCGACCGAGATGCCAGTCGTCATCGTCGTCGTCCAGCGCGGCGGTCCCAGCACCGGCTTGCCGACGAAAACCGAACAGGCCGACCTTCTCGCCGCCATCTTCGGCCGACACGGCGAGTGCCCGCTTCCCGTCATCGCCGCATCGACGCCGTCCGACTGCTACATGGCGACGTATGAGGCTTCGCGCATTGCCATCAAGTATCGCACGCCGGTGATCTTCCTCTCCGACGGCTATCTGGCCAACGGCGCCGAACCGTGGCTCATCCCCGCTGCCAAGGACTTGCCACCCATCAACGCCAAACAGCTCGTGGAAGTCAATGGCGTCAAGCCCTTCCAGCGCGATACGGAGACGCAGGCCAGGCAATGGGTTCGCATCGGCACGCCGGGACTCGAACATCGCGTCGGCGGCCTCGAAAAAGACATCGGCTCAGGCAACATCAGCTACGATCCCGACAACCACGAAAACATGACCCACCTGCGTAAGGCCAAAGTAGACGGTATCGTCCGCGAGATCCCGCCGACGGTTATCGCCGGCCCGACCTCAGGCGACCTGCTCATCCTCGGCTGGGGCAGCACCTATGGCGCCATCAAGAGTGCCGCCGACCTCGCCCGCGCCGCCGGCAAGTCGGTCGCGCAAGTGCATCTCCGTTATCTCAATCCATTGCCTCCCGATCTCGGCGATATCCTCAAGCGTTACAAGAAGGTACTTATCCCCGAGATGAACCTCGGCCAGCTTTCGCTCATCGTCCGCGCCAAGTATGTCATCCCCGCGCAGCCGTTGAACAAGATCAAGGGGCAGCCGTTCACGATCACCGAAATTACCAATGCCATCGATACACTACTCACATAACCCATCAATCAAATAGAGTTTAGCCGCGGGTCGTAGACCCGCGCGGTTCTTTGAACCGCGGCTAAACATGAGGACATTCACGATGAGCGCCATCCAAACGGTACCGCTTTCGAGCAAGAAGCTGACTAATAAAGATTACGAGTCCGATCAGGAAGTCCGCTGGTGCCCCGGCTGTGGCGATTACGCCATCCTGCGCCAGACGCAGAAGGTTCTCGCCGAGCTTGACATCCCGCGCGAAAAGCACGTTTTTGTCTCCGGCATCGGTTGTTCGAGCCGATTCCCCTATTACATGAACACCTACGGCTTCCACACGATTCACGGCCGAGCCCCCGCGTTCGCCACTGGCATCAAGTGCGTGCAGCCCGACCTCACCGTGTGGATCGCCACCGGCGACGGCGACGCCCTCTCCATCGGCGGCAATCACCTCATCCACGCCCTGCGCCGCAACGTCGACGTCAAGATCTTGATGTTCAATAACCGTATCTACGGCTTGACCAAGGGGCAATACTCGCCGACGTCCGAGTCCGGCAAGCACACGGCCTCCACGCCGATGGGCTCCCCCGATCATCCGCTCAACCCGCTCGCCCTCGCCCTGGGCGTCGAGGCGACCTTCGTGGCCCGTTCACTCGATCGCGATCTCCAGCACCTTGGCCAAACGCTGCACCACTCCGCCAAGCACAAGGGAAGCGCGTTCGTCGAGATCCTGCAAAACTGTAACGTCTTCAACGACGGCGAATGGGAAAAATTCACCGACAAGGCCACCAAGCCGATGACGACGCTCGCCCTCGAAGACGGCAAGCCGATGCTTTACGGTCCCAACAAAGACAAAGGCCTGCGCGTCAAGGGCTTCAAGCTCGAAGCTGTCGATCTGGCCAAGGGCGAGGCCAAGCTCGAAGACATCATCGTCGCCGACTCGACCGACCTTGCGTTGGCGGAAATGTTGGCGCGCATCAGCGGCAAGGATAGCCTGCCGTTGCCGATTGGCGTCCTCTACCGCACGTCGCGCACTTGCTATGAAAACGACGTGGTGGCGCAGGTGCAGAAAGCGCGTCAAGACAAGCCGCCCAAGGGCGACCCGCTCGACGGCATCCTCCGCGCCGGCGAAACGTGGGTGGTGGCGTAATCGAAGCGTCGCTTGCGGTTCAGCGAACGCTCTAGCGCAAGCGACGTATTCACGGGCGTAAACCCGCCGTTGATTTCTCAAAGCCGTCCAGCACCAGCCAGTTCAGCGCGTTCTCCTGGAAGGGGAGCGGCACAAGTTTGATCATCTTGCCAGTGTTATCAATCCAGGCGGCGTACTGGCTGTTGCCCCGCAGCCAAATCGTGCAGCGTTCCAGCGTGACCTGTTTTCCCGAGTGGTCGATGGCCGCCGCGCCGCCGCGTTCGATGGCGAACGTCATGCGCTGGCTCGGTTGCTCGGCATGAATCCACAATCCAGGGAACGATTGTTTGCCGCCCAGTTTGCGATCGTAACGCCGGCACAAAAGGAACGTGTCGGTCCAGTCCGGCGCCGACGTGACGATGACGCCGCGCGGCACGTCGAACTCTTGCGCTGCTTGGCCTTCGCGCTGGATCTTGGCTTTGCCCGCGGCGACGCTGACGCTCGCGGCCGTCTTCTTGTCGTCGCGCACGAGAATCGCCTCGGCGGACGTTAACAGATCATGTGAATCGTAGCGTGCGGCGATGATCAGTTTTGTTTTGCCGCGTCCCGTCACGCTCTCGATGCTTGAGCCGGTCTTGGTCTTCTTGAGCGTGAACTCACACTCGACGGCAAACGTGGCGCCCGCGGGCCGAAGGTAACGAACCTTCTCGATATCATCTTGAGCAAACACCTGGGTGCAACAGGCCGCAACGAAAACGAGAACGAATAATTTCATGGGTCGAACCCTCATGACAATTTCGCCGTCCAGTTGGATAAGAGGAATCATTGCCACGAATCATTTCGCGGGATGGCGCACTTAACAGTGGCATGGCCCGTATCCTTTCAAGTATATTTGACCATCTTCCGTCACCAACCTCGAAAGGACCAATCATGAAATCTCGGCTTCGTCGCGGCGTCTGCATCGCCCTCTTTTTCGCGTTTTTGCCGATCGCGCTGATCCCTGCGCACGGGCAGGACAAAGGCAAGATCTCAAGCGTTTTGCAGCCGTTCGTGAAAAATCAGACGGTCGCCGGCGTGGTGACGGTTGTCGCCGACAAGGACAAGGTGCTGGACGAATCGTCGGTCGGCTACCTCAACCTCGCCGCGATGCTGCAGATGCCGCTCGATGCGCTATTCTGGATCGCGTCGATGTCCAAGCCGATCACGGCAGCCGCGTTGATGATGCTCGTGGACGAAGGCAAAGTTAAGCTCGACGATCCGATCGAGAAGTACCTTCCTGAATTCAAAGGCCATTGGACGGTCGTTGAGCAGGGCAAGGATCGCTTGGTGCTCGGCAAGGCGAAACGCTTGGTGACGGTGCGCGACGTGCTCAATCACACCAGCGGACTGCCGGGGCGAGGCGCCATGGAACAGCCGACCTACGACGCGCTCTCGTTGCGCGATGCCGTCCGTAGCTACGCCTTGACGCCGTTGAACAGTGAGCCGGGGACGAAGTACGTTTATTCGAATCCGGGCATCAACACGGCCGGGCGCATCATCGAGGTCGCCAGCGGCATGAAGTACGAAGAGTTTCTCGAAAAACGGATGTTCGGACCGCTCGGCATGAAAGACACGACGTTCTGGCCGAACGAGGCGCAACTGAAACGGCTCGCGAAGTCGTACAAGCCGGGCAAGGACAAGACGGGCCTGGAGGAGACGTCGATCTTCGCGTTGCGCTATCCGCTCAGCGATCGCAGCCGGCAGCCGTTCCCGGGAGGCGGGCTGTTTTCGACGGCGCACGACATCACCGTGTTCGGCCAGATGGTCGCCGGCGGCGGCGTCTACAAGAGCAAGCGGTTTCTCTCCGAGGCAGCCGTGAAGGAGATGACGAGCCGGCAGACCGCGAAGGACCTGACGAGTTACGGCCTGGGCTGGTCGGTCGGGCCGGACGGTTTCGGCCACGGCGGGGCGTATGCGACGAACCTGTCGATCGACACGAAACGCGGTCTGGTCCTGGTGTTCATGGTGCAACACACCGGCGGCGGGAACGTCGGCCAATGCTCGGCCGCGTTTCGCAAGGCGGCGGGCGAGATCTATGGAAATCGGTAGTCGATCATGCCGCTTGCGGCTTAGCGTTCGTCTCGCACCGGGCGAGCGCGAAGCCGCAAGCGGCGGGATTCAAAGCGCCTTGCGAAACACCACCATGCTGTCGCCGTCGGCGTAGAAGTCCGCGACTAACGCGTGCTGCTCGTAGCCATGCTTGCGGTAAAAGGCTCGCGTCAATTCATAGTGCGGCAAAGATCCCGTTTCGATGAAGAGCATCCGGCCGTGGTGGGTTGTGCGTAGATCATGCTCGACAAATTGCAGAAGTCGGCCGCCGACGCCGCGGGCCTGCTGATCCTTGCGGACCGCGATCCACCACAGTTGCCAGGTGCGCTCGGTCATTGGCGCAAGCGCGTAATAAGCAAAGCCGAGGAGTACCCCGGTTTCCTCGCAGGCGATCGCGTGATGATTGTCGGCGTGGTTGACGGCGTGATAATCGTCGAGAACTTCGCGCAGGGCGACGATTTCGATTGGCTTGAATACCTTCGTCGCGTCGGCCAATGCGACGAGTGCGTCGGTGTCGGCAGGAATGACGGGTCGGATCATTTCTTTGTTATACAGTTTGCGCGAACTACTGGACGGGCCTGCCGAGCGAAGCGCCGCTCGCCCGCTGCGGGCCCTCCAGCCATGCGAGCAGGACTTGGGCGTCGGGCAGGTCTCGATTTTCGCGCAGCGCGAGCTGGACGTGCTGGAGAGCACGCTGGTGATCGTCGTGTTCGATCAAGACACGCGCGATGTTGCAATGTGCCAATGCCGCCCCGTGAGCGCGCGTCAGGTGCGCCAGGCCCTGGTCGATCTGCCCCATCCAGGCGAGCGTGAAGCCGAGCTTCTTATGATAGTCGCGATTTTCCGGGTCGAGTTCGAGCGCCTTGTTGAAGCAACGCACGCTCTCGGCGAACTCCTTGCGGCGATGATGACAAAGACCCACCTCGTACCACAAAGTCGCGTCCTTGGGATACTTCGCCATTGCCTTCTTGTACGTTTCAAAGGCGCGCTCGCAGTCCCCCATCTTGGCGTAGAGTCGGCCGAGATGGCGATAGGCATCGACGTTTTTGGGATCAATTTTGATGGCGTGCTGATACGCTTGCCGGGCTTCATCGCGCAGGCGGGCTTGAATTTCGGGCTCCCTCTTGGCGGCGTCGGAGTCGGCCTCCGCCTCTTTGAGTTCGCCGAAAGCAATCTCGGTCTTCGGTAGCGGGTTGCGTTTGGGGCCAGGCTCCGCCTTCTTCACCTTGGGCGATTCGGCGATCATGTTCGTCATGTTCGTGGTCGATGCCGTGCCCATGGCCGAGACATCTTTCTTGCTGCCGGGCAGCAGGCAGCCGTTTGTCGAAAACAGGAGAGCGGCGGTGAATAGGCAGATCGACATGCGACTATCCATAGTCATCCCCGATATGTTCCGCTCGCGGTTTAGCGATTGAAGGGAAACGCCCATATATCGGCGCTTCACTGCGAGCGTTAAACAACAGCGGCTGATCCTAGAATTCGCAAATGAATGTGGCCGCGGCTTCGGCCATCAGGTCTCGACTCAGCTGGACTGGTTGTCTACGAAATCGGCATATCGCCTGCACGATCTCCAGCAGATCTCGACAATCGCTGGCCCGGGCGCTGCGCCCCTGGCTATAGTAGCGCTCGTAGAGATAATCGACGGCCTCTGGGCAAGGATTCATGCCGAGCCGCTTCACCATGCCATTGAAGATCTTCTCGTAGATCGGTCGTTCCGGGGCGTCGATCGACACCTTGTGACGAATGCGGCGCAGGAAGGCGTCGTCGACGAGGTCCCTGGGATCGAGGTTGGTCGAAAAAATAATGAGCTGTTCGAAGGGCACCTCGAATTTCTTGCCCGAGGCGATGGTCAGGAAGTCGTGGCGATCTTCGAGGGGCAAGATCCAGCGATTGAGCAATTCCTTGGGACTGCACAGTTGGCGCCCGAAATCGTCGATGAGGAAGACACCGCCGTTGGCCTTGGTCTGGATGGGCGCCTGGTAGAAGTTGGCATCGGCGTTGTAGCGTAGATCGAGCATGTCGAGGTTGAGTTCGCCGCCGGTGACGACGACGGGGCGGTGGATCTTGACCCAGCGTGCGTCCACGGTGCCGGAATTGAGGAGCCGGCGGATGGTGGCCTCGTTGTCCTCGATGCGGTCGCCTTCGCGCTCGTCGGCGGCCTGGTGCAGCGCTTGATCGTAGACGGTGATGATGCTGCTTTCCGCCAGGAACGCGTAGGGAACGTAGATTTCCCCGCCGGCGTTGTTCATGAATTCGCCGATCGCCCGCGCGATCGAGGTCTTGCCGTTGCCCGGAGGACCATAGATGAACACGCTGCGGCCAGAGACGATGGCGGGGCCGAGGGTGTTGAACATCTCGTCCTTCATGACCAGGTGCGAGAACGCGGCCCGCAACGGCTCGGGGCTGCAACTGATGCCGGTGACGGCCTGGCGATAGGTCTGCTCAACGTAGTCAACCAACGGCACCGGCGCCGGGCCGACGTAGGCGCATTGCTTCATCGAATCCTGAGCGCGGTGTCGGCCCAACTCCGTAAGCTGGAAACGATAGCTGACTCGGCCGATTAGATCGCCGCCTTGCACTTCCACGCATTTTTCGTCCTTGAGGAACTTCAGGGATTCTTCGATGACTTTGAAAGGCAGGCAAACCTGGCGCGCCAGATCGAGACCGAGCATCACGCCTTGCACGTAGAGCGTGCGCATCAAGAGATCGTTGAGGAAGTTCAAGCTCAGGCCCGCTTGCCGCAGACTTTGGGGAGCGGTCGGGGCGTCGGGGATGCCGGCGTTATCCCATTCCATGTTGGCAGAACTTTTTTGACTGGCCATGCTTTACCTTGTTCGTGAGGGGGAGTGAGAGGCAGCCAAACACAATGCACCAGCCTATCGATACCACCAGATGACCACGATGCCTACGGTTACGATCACCAGCGAGAATTGAATCATGTGCCCGCGGTCAGACATCCAATTCAGGAAAGCGTCGGCGTGAAGAATCGGCACGGAGACCGCGAGGCTATCGGACGCCGAGGATGCGAATACGGAACCGGCGCTGGCAGGCAGGAGGATCGCGACGCAAAGGCAAATCAGCAGCCAGCGTGTTGTTGAGGAGGAGATCGCATTCATGATTCGGGTTCCTGATGCGAGCGTTACGGGCTGCGCCCTCGCGGTGCGGTCCGAGCGAGCCAGGCCGAGAGACTAATCGGTTCGGCAGCGGGAACGTAGCTGGGTGGTTTCACGCCGTTCTCTGTTCCGAATGACGGTTCGTCGTTTTTCCTCGGCCTGACAGGACGCTCGAATAGAAGCACACGCGAGGCTTATGCAATCCTTAGCATATTTTTCGCGATGAGGCGGAGAATCGTAGCCCTCACCTTCCGCGTGATGGAATACCAACACGCCGAGCGTGATAACTACGATGATGGTTGAACACCCGAAGCGCGAGCGGCAACCTGTCACACGCTCGGCGAAAAAAAAAAGTCACCGTTGACCCGACTCCGACTAGTTGGGGGGGGCGTCTTGAGCAAGTCGATGGGCGAGCATCGACCGATACAAGTAATCCAACATGGGCCGCTTTTGCAGCCGCAACGTTTGCATGACCGTCAGTATGCGTTCTACAAATCGGCATCCGCCTTCACTGAGGCAGCCAAGAGCATTCTTGCGCCACAACACGCCCGGACGCAGCAGGCGCTCCATGTGATTGTTGGTCGGCTCAACGCCGTCCTTGCGCACGAAGGTCCACAGGGCCGGTTCCACAGCCAGCACGCCCTCGCAACAAGCCGCCGTTTTCGCGTCTTTGCAGCTGCAAACCATGTCGTGCACCCAACGGTTACCACATTTTATTGGGGTGTGTTGGCAATAATAGGGAAACTTAGGCAATGGACCCGGCGACGTGGGGCAGGTTGCCAACCCGCCAAAGGAGCTTCAGGCAGGTTGGCAACCTGCCCCACGGTACACGATAAGTATTTTATCTTATAACCTCCTCCGCCGGTCTTTTCTTGCTTCTCTATTTATTGTCAACACGCCCTAATTTTTTCTCATCGTCCCGCCGTTGACCGTATCGGAACCGATCCACCAGAAAAACTCATCGGCCGGACCGCCTTATTACGGTGCCAACAATTATCACAATCTGAAAATAAACACGATACATCGATTTATCAACCACGGGCTGCACCGCAATCGCGCTCCAAATCAGGCAGCTTACCTTGCCACGGTCGCCGGATCGGCTCCAACAACAAAACCTTGATTTGCGCATTTTTCCCAAAAATTCACTTGCAATTGGGGGGGGCGGAGACAAAGATGACATAAGCAATTCTTAATCTGTTGGACAAATTGGCTGTAAGTGGGGGATTTCCCCGATGGTTTTTTTTCTTTTCTTTCTTTTAGGAGATCGCCATGATTAAGAAGGTCCTGAAGGGTCGCCAGGCATTCACGCTGATCGAATTGCTGGTGGTTATCGCCATCATCGCCATTCTCATCTCGTTGCTTGTGCCTGCGGTTCAGAAAGTGCGTGAAGCGGCAGCGCGCACGCAATCCGCCAACAACCTGAAAAACATCGGTCTCGCTTTCCACGGCTATCACGACGTCGTCCTGTGCCTCCCGTGGCGAGGGACTGTTAACCCAAACGGCACAGCCGGCAGCGCAGACCCAGATAAAGGCGGTTGGGGATACCAGATCACGGCATATATCGATCAACAACCTGTTTTCATTTCGTCAGCTGCCGCTGCCCCGCCCATAGCGGTTCCTGCCTATATGTGCCCTGGACGTGGTCGGAGTGGTCTAAATTTTAATTCCGATTTTGGCTACAACACTGGGCTTGAGGCTACTGGAACCGCCATTACGCCAACCGCTGCCCCAACTGTCAACCCCAGAACGACCATGTCGAGCATTACGGACGGAACTTCCAACACACTTTTTGTCGGCCACAAGGGCTTGGCAACCAATGACTATGGTAACCCTACTGCTTGCTATGTCGCAGGTAGCGGACTGGTGATCGCCGCCACCCACGGCAGAGATGAGTCTGGCACTAAATTCGCATGGGGTGCTTCCTACCCGGGCGGTTCGTTGCAATGCATGGGTGATGCAACGGTTCGTTCATTCCCGTACAACTATGCGGGTGCCGGTGCTATCAGCACTCTGACCAACGCGATGACCAAACAAGGTAATGATATCGTGAATATGCCGAACTAACTGTAGCTGATTGGCTTGATGTCCCGAGGACAGCATTCTCTACCGAGTGCTGTCCTTTTTCATTTTCCGTGTGTCTTGAACAATGCCAAATAAAGGACGGGGAACGGAAGTTCCCCGTCTCGAGATTGGCTGAGCGTGGTCCCGCTTACTGGCCGGGCATGCCGCCGCCCGAGCCGCCCGAGCCGCCGCTACCCGAGCCGCCGCCACCGCCGATGCCGCCACCGCCGACGCCCTCAGCGGGCAAGACGCCCTTGAAGTTTTGTTCCAGCCCCGGCACGGCGCCATTGACCGTCGGATTGGCCTTGGTGCCCGTGATCGGCCTCGCGTTGATGCCCGGCGTGGCCACGTCGCGAACGGCGATCTGGTAGCCGCTGCCGCCCAGGACCGCGGTCTGGGTGCGCAGGAAATCAGCAATCGCCTTCTTGCGATCACTATTCATTTGGTCGCGTTTGCGGATCACCTCGTCGGCGTTTGCCCCCTGGGTGTAAAAGATGTCCTGAGCGTTCTGCAGGTAGAGTTGCGTGTCGGGGTACGGTTTGCGCCGCGAGATCGACTTGAGCACCTCGATGCCGGCGGCGTTCAAGCGGGCGCTAGGTGCGCCCTTGTCGGTCTGCTCGAAATGCCAGTTGAAGATGGTCTGGCCGAGTTCGTGGCCCTGGTTGGCCTGGGCGTTTGACATGTCGCGGATGCTCTGGCGGGCCTGGGCGTTATGGCGTTCCGGCCAGCACGAATCGACGAGATTACGATAATGGTAACAGCCGGCGAGAGTGAACAGAATGGCGCCGAAGCCGCATCCTGTCGCGAATTGCTTGATGAATCCTTTCATCGAACTTCTCCTGAAATGTGGGGGAATTTATTTAGTCTTCGTCTAGCGCTCGCGCCGAGGCGTCCGCTGCGCGCGGCTCAACGCGAGTGCTAAACGAAGTACCGATTTTTAGGGTTTCTTCAGCAGGTGCTCCATGATGTTGATTGCCGCGGGACCCACGAGCACAACGAAGATGCCGGGGAAGATGAACAGGATCAGCGGGAACAACAGTTGCACCGCGGTCTTGGCGGCCTTTTCCTCGGCGATCTGCTTGCGGCGCGTGCGCATGGCATCCGACTGCACGCGGAGGGCCTGGGCGATCGAGGATCCGAAGCGATCGGCCTGGATCAAGATGGCTGCCAACGATTTCACGTCATCCACGCCGGTGCGCACACCGAGGTCATGGAGTACTTCGCGCCGCGGCCGGCCCATCTGGAGCTGAAAGTTCGCCAGATTAAATTCCTCGGCGATTGTCTTGGCATGCGAGCCCATTTCATCGCAAACCTTGCGCATGGCCGCGTCGAGCCCGAGGCCCGATTCGACGCACACGACCAAGAGATCCAGAGCGTCGGGCAGCGTGAGGAAAATCTCTTCCATACGTTTCGAGCGCAGATACCAGAGGATCATGCTCGGCAGATAAAAGCCGAGGCCGGTCAGGATGACGATGCCCTGCAACATCTTCCAGCCGAACGGTCGGCCCGGCACGAAGATGGCGAGCGCGATCAAAAAGAAGACCGCCAGGCTGACGAGCCGGATGCCGGAGTAGACCATCGGCGCCGTTTCGGAGCGGAAACCGGCGTTGGCGAGCTTGTTCTTCAAGGCGTCTTGCTCGCCCGCGGTTTGCGGCATCAGGGGTTTCGAGATCGACTTGACGGCGTCGGTCAAGCCCTGGAGCTTGCCGTTCGTGCCCGCCTTTGTCGGATCGTCCATGTCGGCCAGGGACGGCAGCCGATTCAAACGCGACAACCGATCTTGCGCCTGACTGTTGCGGTTCGAGATCATGGACAAAACTGCCCAGATCGCCGCGACGATTCCTGCGAAGACGAGCACGGGAATCATGTCTTCAATGCCGAAGGCTGCGAACAACATGGAGGATATCCTCGTATGCAGAGAGCCTTCGAGTCGCCTGCCGTTGTTGGAGCAATCGGAAGAATCGTTCTCCCTGATATTCTCGTCACTTCCGGCAAGGCTTCTTGACTCCCATTTGCTACAAATTTCGTTCTTACCTGGTTTAGCTACGCGCCGCTTAGCCGTGGGTCGTAGACCCGCGCGGGTCTACGACCCGCGGCTAAACAAATTACACTTTGATGTTCACGATCTTGCGAATCACTAGCGCTCCGACGAGCTGCATGATGAGCGCGCATACCGACATCTTCACGCCCAAAGGGTGCGTCCACAGCTTTTCGACGTAGTCGTACTTGATGTGGAGCATGGTCAAGAACAGTACGAACGGCAGTCCCATCAGGACGACACCCGAAAGCCGACCTTCCGCCGTGAGGGCTTGGACCTGGCCGAGAATGCGGAAACGTTCGCGGATCACGTAGCCGATCTTGTCGAGGATTTCCGCCAAATCGCCGCCGGTCATGCGCTGGATGGCCACGGAAGTGACGAAGAAACGGAGATCGAGATTGGGCACGCGTTCGCACATCGACTTCAGAGCCTCGTCGATCGGAATGCCAAGGTTCTGCTCTTCGTAGACGCGGTTGAATTCGTCCGCGATCGGCGCGGGCATTTCCTCGGCGACGACGTGCAGACCGGCCGCGAGGCTATGACCGGCACGCAGGGCGCGCGCGACGAGTTCGAGCGATTCGGGCAGCTGGGACGCGAATTTCTTCAGTCGGCTCGAACGCTTGTGCAACAGCCAGGCGAACGGCACGACCGCGAGCACCACGCCCAGGAGCGGCGCGAAATAGATCTTGACGCCTCCCAGCCAGCTCACGGTGAAGCCGAGCACGCCCAAGATCACGCTGATGGCCATGAAGCTGCTGGGCGTGATGTTGGCGTCCGCTTGCACGATCAGCTTCTGTAAGGTCGGGACGTTGGGCGTGATCGCCTCCAGGAGCGATTTCTTGTCACGCTCGATGGCAGTCTTCTTGAGAATCGTCGTCGCCTCGTCGTCCTTACGTTTCTTGCCGGTGAGGAGATCAAGACGTTCGCTGGTCTTCGCTTGGCCCTCGCCGAACATGAAATAGAGCATGCCGATGACGGCCGAGACACCGACGAAAACCAGAGCGTAGATCAAAATGGGAGACATGGAAGCACATCCTCCAGGTTTCGCGTTCGTAAGCTCCCCCTCGCACCCGAGGGGGAGGAGCGAGTCCTCCTCCCCCCGCAGGGTTGAGGTGGTGGTGGTCATTTCTCCCCTCTCCTTCTGGGAGAGGGGTTGGGGGTGAGGGTGCGGTATCCAGTACTGACGATTCGGCCCTCACCCCCGGCCCCTCTCCGAGAGGGAGAGGGGGGAAATTCTAGTCGCGCATCAAAACACGTTCTTGGAACAAGTTCGTCGGCAGCTTGATGCCCGCGGCTTCGAGGCGCGGGATGAAACCAGGGCGAACGCCTGTCGCCTCGAACTGCCCATAGCAACGGCCATTTTGATCGATGCCAAGCTGCTTGAAGCGGAAGATCTCCTGCATGATGATGACGTCGCCTTCCATGCCGAGCATTTCGCTGAGCGAGGTAATCTTGCGCGGGCCGCCTTGCAGACGATTCGCCTGTACGATCAGATCGACCGCCGACGATATTTGTTGACGCATGGCCTTGATCGGCAACTCCATGCCGGCCATCATGATCATGGTTTCGAGACGAGCCTGCGCGTCGCGACAGGTATTGGCGTGCAGTGTCGTCATCGAACCCGAGTGGCCGGTGTTCATGGCTTGCAACATGTCGAGCGCTTCCGCGCCGCGGCACTCGCCGATGATGATGCGTTCAGGCCGCATACGCAGGGCGTTTCGCACGAGGTCGCGCGTCAGCACCGCGCCTTTGCCTTCGATATTCGCCGGGCGTGTTTCGAGGCGGACAACGTGATCTTGTTGCAGCTGCAATTCGGCGGCATCCTCGATGGTCACCACGCGTTCGTCATGCGGGATGAAACTCGACAGCGTGTTGAGCAGCGTGGTTTTACCGCAACCGGTACCGCCGGAGATAAGGAGGTTCAAGCGTGCCTTGATGCAGGCCTCCATGAGCATCGCCATCTCAGGGCTAAATGCCTTGTAGTTCAACAAATCTTCGAGCTTGAGCGGGTTGGCGCCGAATCGGCGAATCGACATCGACGGGCCGTCCAACGCCAACGGCGGGATAATGGCGTTCACGCGGGAACCATCGGGCAGACGCGCGTCAACCATCGGGCTGGTTTCGTCAACTCGGCGACCGACTTTCGATACGATGCGATCGATGATCTGCAACAGGTGTTCGTTATCGCGGAATTTCACGTCGGTCTTTTCGAGTTTGCCGCGACGTTCGACGTAAATCTTGTGTGGCCCGTTGATGAGGATATCGCTGATGGTCGGGTCCTTGAGCAGGACTTCGAGCGGGCCGAACCCGAAGGTTTCGTCGAGGACTTCGTCGATAAGGCGTTCGCGTTCCATGCGATTGAGGAGCGGATTCTCCGTATCGCAGAGGCGTTCGACGACG
>SYHD01000073.1 GCA_005799265.1 Planctomycetia bacterium
CGCTGCAGGTGTGGGGCCTGGACACGGGCAAGTGGCTGACGGCGTACTTGTCGGCATGTGCGAAGGCAGGCGGAGAGGCGCCACCAGATCCCGAGCGTTACCTACCGTGGAACATGACCGAGCAAGAGCGCGAAGACTTGAGCATGGCGAAACGCAAACCGCCTGACGCCGAGCCGCCCGATCGCGGAAAAGAATGACCGCCAGCCATTTCAAGGGAGCCTGCGCAGGCTCCCCTACCTCGATTTCCATCGGACGCTTTCCTGCGGCTCCGCCTATTTACCGATTGTTTACCGGCTGGCTTTGCGTTTCCGGTTTATCTGAGCGTGTCAGCGCGATCACTCGATACAACCAATGCGATTCGGGCGCTGGCGGCAATCGAAGATGCCCCATTCGTTCTTCTATTGCCCACGAGCACGACCTTGCGGCCGGAAGGCCAGAGGATCATTGAGAGGAAAAAGTCCTGCTGCCTGTCCCTTTCGGAATCAATGTTCGCGATGAAGCCGGGACAGTGGATTTCCACGGAGTCCGCCCAGCGAGCCCTTCGAGCCTTCGCTGACATTCATACTCCGGCGCCGGCCCGTCCGGATGGCGGATTAGTTTTCTTCCCGACCCCGCCAAACGCAACGTGGGGCGACCTCACGATACGTTTCGTCGATGGCCACACCGTGGCGATCCGCGTGGGGACCGAATACGTAACATACCACTATGCCCAGCTCGGCATGGCAGATGGCCGCAATGCCAAGCCGACAAAGCAGTGGGAATTGCTCGTGGCGTTCGCCAGGAACAACGGCGTGTTGACCTGGAGGAGCTCGGACGCCGATCGCAAGAACAAGAAACGGCGGGAACTACTCGCGCGGGATCTGAAGGCCGTCTTCCGCATCGACGGCGAACCGATTTTAGCAACCGATGGCGGCAAAGGCTGGCAGACGACGTTCGTGCTCGCGCCGGATGGCTGAGGATTCACGACCATGGTAAATCTGCCTGGTGAGTGCCTTGGCGGTAAGCGCCTTCGTTGCGGTCGCCAGGTTGGTGGATTGCGAGCCGTTTGACTTTGGGCCGGCTGAGTTGTCGGGACTCATAACTGCTGCGGTTGAACAAATCGTCTCGCCTGCGCGTGCGTTCAACTGCTCCGGTCGAGCAGACCGCCGCGCGCAACCTGGGTAGCAAAAACCGCTTCGACTTATGCCTTGCAGTCTCCGGGAGTTGCAGCCACGCCGTCGAGGCCTTGCGCCAGCGCGCGAGCGTTGGCGTTATCGCACGTCTCGGCGGGTTGGTCGCTGCTGGCGTTGGGGCCGTGCAAACGGGATTTAGCGCATGGAGAATCATCTCCCAGCGATTGAGTTTCTGCTCCGTCGAAAAGTCACCCTCCATGGTGTGCAGGGTGATGCCGCCTTTGCTCTTGGTCGGTCCATGGCACTTGACGCAATAGGTCGCCAGCAGCGGCGCGATCTTCGACTTGAACCCGTCGGACCCTGCCGGGATCTCCGTTGCCGACACGTTCACGACGCCGAGAAACGCCGAGACCACAAGCGTGGAAATGATATTCCGTCGTGAAAGGCTCATTCTTCGCATCTCCGTGTCGTCGTACTGGTCCGTCGCGATCAACGGGAGGCGAGAAACTCCCGGATCGGACCACGCTGGTTCATTCGCATTCGCTCGAGCGCAAGATCCAGGTCGCCGTAGTGAGTGATCGGATTTCCGTATGCGTTCAGGATCGTCGTGTACCAGTTGCCGAGCGTCTTGTGGCCTACTTGTCCATGGGCGGGCAGGCGGATGTATCGGCCGGCGATGTTCAACCTCGAATTTCGGCCGGAAAAGACGAGGAAGGGCCACTCGACGCCGGAGCTGTGGTGCGTTTCGCCGTTGTCGGGGAAGTAGAACAGCATCGTGTTGTCGAACATGTTGCCATCCGCCTCGGGGGCGGCTTTGAGCCGGCGGATGATCGTGTCGATGAGGGACATGTGCTGGATACGGATTTCGGTCCGAACCGCGTCCGCACTGAGCGTGCCGACACCCCTGCCGTGGCCGACGTCGTGAAGGTTGATTAGCTCTCGTTCGAGTCCCCGGAGTCCGGTGTATAGTGTGCCGAGTTCGTCGACGGTGAAGGTCACGACGTTGGTCATGCCGGAGATGAGCGTGGCCAACAGAATCTCGACGTGGCCCGTTTGGCGATCGATGGTGTTGATGTCGTCGGCGAGATATCGATCTTCGAGTCGCGGGAGGTGTCTTCGAATCACGTCGGCCATGGCTTCGAGCCTGCCGTTGCGGGTGCGAACGGCGTCGATGGACTCGGCGTAATTGGCGATCTTCGTGCGTTCGGCCCCCTGAAGGTTCGCCGCGAGGTTCAGATGATTGCCGGCGGTGAACCCGAGCACCATTCGTTCGAGTTCGTGTTGGACTTGCTCTCTTCGTTCATTGGACACGACCCGGAAGAGTTCGCGCAGGGCGACTTTGGGTGAGCCGTAGGCGAGGTTGGGCTGTTGGGGACCGCGCGCGGAAAAGCCGGTTTCGATGCCGTTGACGTTGCCGCGCGCGTTGCCGCCGTCATGCGGGAAGCAGGCCAACTCGATGTGATCGAGAGGCGAGGGAAACAGACGCGCCAATTCGAAGTCGACGGTGGCCCATTTGATGGAGGTAAGGGCTTCGTTCGCCCGGTAGACGCCGAGCGACGACTGCCAGGTGTGATGCCCGGTGGTGCACATTTTGCCGGACAGGCCTTGCAGAATGGTCATGTGATTCTTGTGTCTTGCGACCGGCTGCATCCATGCGGGCAGATCGTGCTGGGCGAGATCCACGGAGAAGGCTTCCTTGCGTCGTTCTTTTTCGAGGTCCTCTCTCCGAAGCGACGGCGGAACCATTACCTGAGGAAAGAGGCCGTTGCCCTTGTGCATGAAAATGAACCGCATGGGCGCCCTGCCGCTCGCTTGCGCGCCGAGCGTTTCGAGCAACCAGGGGGCCAACGTAAGCCCACTGGTCGCGGCGACGGTTTGGCTAATGAAACTGCGTCGATTCAACATGAGTATCCCTCGTTTGGATTTTTTGCGTCGTGTCGTGTCCGTGGTTTACTTGCGATACATAAACGAATCTGAAGTCAGCATCGAGACGATGACCGCCTTGAAACTGCCGCCGCTATTCACATACGCTCGGTCCGCGTCGATCAGTGTTTGCGAGTCGTTGAGCATTTCGTTGCGACCCAGGTAGAACCGGAACGCGTGGCGAATGATCGATTGGCGGACACGCTCCGATTTGGCGAGTCGATCGATCAGGTCGATGGCGTCCTTCACGTCGCCATCGAGATTGGAATCGCCTGTACCATCGAGTCTGCCAGTCGAAACCACGGAAGCAGTCTTGTACGTGTCGGCACCGTTCTTAAACTTCGCTTTGGCGATGACGTTGTCGGGATGTTCGAGATTCTCGGCGGTGCGGAACCGACCGAAGTCGTCGTACATCTCGAAGGCCAGCCCGAGTGGATTCATGTGCTGATGGCACTTCCAGCACACTTGTTTGTTGGTCGCAAGATCCAGGCGTTCGCGGAGCGTCTTGTCCTTGTGCTCAGGAATTTGGGCATCGACCGTGATCGGCACGTCGGGCACCATCCCGGCGAGCAGCTTTTCGCGGATCCACTTGCCCCGGCGAATCGGGTCCGTCGCCGAGTTCTGTGCGTGGGCGATGAGCCAGGCAGGATGCGTCAGAATGCCTTTGCGGTTGGGCACCTTGAACGGCTGCACCGGCTCGTAATCGAAAACGCCCTCTTTGCCGTAATTTCCCTCGGCCGGGGTTGGGGCCATGTTGTACAGGGGAGAATGCCAAAAACGATTGCCGTGCGCCCAGGGAAACGTCGTGAACGGCCTGCCGCCGCGGCCAAAGGTTTCTTCGAACAGCTTCATCAAGCGCAACAGGTCCGTTTCGTGGACGCCTTTGCCCCTTTTGCCCTTGATACCCGTTGGCGACACATACTGCTTCAGCAGGGCTGCGTGCTCCTTCGCCACGCCGTCCGGATCCTTTCGCCAGTTGGTGTCTTTCAGCGTGTCATATACGATGCGCCAGCCTGCGATCAGCTTCGCTCCTTTTTCGCTGTCCATGTTGTGATAAACGAAGTATTGATCCGTTGTCAGCAGCGATTCGAACACGCTGCGATCCGTCTCGACGATGCGAGCGACGACGCGGTCGGCTTCCACGATGAGAAAGCCAGGGGTTCCGGAGGTGCCTCGATCCGGCACACGGTAGATGCCGTCGCTTCGCTCGGTGTCTTTGAAAACGCGCACCGCCAAAGGATAGCCGAAGAATTCGCGGAAAAATCGGACGATCTTCGGGTGCGGCGTTGAAATGTACGATTCAAGGTGCTCTCGGCTAAGCAACGAATCGACGGGGCCTTTGTGGGAGACCAAATCCGCGAGCAGCCGCTTGACCTCGCGTTCATAGTCGGCCCTGGTGTTCAATCGGCCTTCGTTCGCGGCCTTGACCAGCGCGGCATCCGGGGCCTTGTCCCCCAGGGCGTAGGCGATGGCGTAGCTTGCCTCGCGCGGTGAGAGCTGCTTTCGGCCGAACGAGTCGGGCTCGCCCGCACCGAATTCGAGCCGGTAGACGAATTCGGATTCAAGCCAGACCGCCTCCAGCATCTTGCGCAGCGATTCGGTGTTGCCGGCGATCTTCTCGACCGAGCGCATCAGCTTCATGTACCGCGTCGCCTCAGCATCGCTCGCCGGGCGTGCGAGTTCTCGATTGAACTGGAGCTGGATCGCCGCCGTCAATTCGTCCTCGCTCGGCGAGGTCTTCTTTGTCATGACCTGCTCGAACGCGTCCATCAACGGTCGTTTCCCGTCGCCGACGCTGGGCGGAGTCCAGCGATCTTTGGGGTTCGCGAACACCTTCTCACGTGGCTCGCCCAACTTGATTCGCAAGCTGCCGATGACCTTGTCCGCCAGCAGAGCCGCGTTGGCCCGCAGCGCCACGAAATGGGTGCCGTCGAGAGGCGTCAGATCGTAATCCCGAACGCCGGAACGTTCCGGCAACGCGAACGGGCTTGCCACGCCGTGGAGTGGTTGCTTCCTGGCGGGCCCCTCGACCCGAAGCGAGTCGAGCACACGTTCGCGAAAGATTTGTGGGCTCACCAGCCAACGGCGAGCAGGCGTGTACGGCTTGTCTTTGATTTGGCCGCTGAAGAGCTTCGCGTGATCGACCGCGTTGCCGTAATTGGGAAGACGGAGCTTGTCCGTGAGGTCCGCGCCGCCGAGTCGGCGTACTTCCTTGCCGCTCCACGCCATGAGAACTTCGAAGGCCTCGGGGGCGAGTTGCTTGGCCCCTTCAGGCGGCATCTCACGGAAATGGACCGCCTCCTGCAGCCTGCCCAGCAGATCGCGCAGCGTACTCGGCTCGAGCTTCTCGAGGTCGTCGAGCCGAACTTCCCCTTTCGGCTTTTGTTCGCCGTGGCAGCGGACACAGTGCCCTTTCAGGACGGCTCGCACCGGATCGGGGAGCTGCAACGCGGGCTGTTTCTCGTCCGCACGCACATCGGAGTGAACGCTCGGCATTACGGCGACAAGGCACGCGATGAGCAGCAAATGGTTACGGTTCACGATGAAGCTCCACGAAAGTCTGTCCGGTTACTTTACCGGCGTCAGCGTAAAATCCTTGATGGCCACCCCGCGGCTCCCTTCTTTGAGCGCGACCTGCAGGACATTCCGCCCTTTGACCAAAACGACTTCGACGGGGTTGCTCTGCTGCCACATGCCGATTGTATAGGGAACCGCCACTTCAAACGCCGAATTGGCATCGTTGGCGGCAAACAGGAACTTCTGCCCCTCATGCACCGTCGCCACCCGCGCTGCCAGCGTGTACTTGCCGGCGTACGGCGCGTCGATGACATACTGGGCCTTGAAACCACCGCTGGCGTGCAATTGCAGACCGCCCGCCGAGAAACTCTTCATGGCTGCGAAGGGGCCCGTCGGTTTGTGGTGGGCCACCGATGAAATGGTGATCGCACCATCCTTGCTGACTATGGGTTTCTGGTCGGCTGCCGTGATGGCCACTTTCGCGACGGTCTTCGCTTTCGTGGCCTCCGGTTCATTGGCTTCGCCAAGCTCCTGGCCGAGGGGGCCCAAAGCAACCGCCTTCGTGTTGATCGCGATCGTTCGGGCTTGACAATGCGCCATGTTGCTCCAGAAGCCGCCGGCAACGCGTTTCCGGTCGTTGAATTCCTGTTCGCCAAGAACGCGGCTGACCCACTGCGCTCGCAAGACCTTCAGATATTCTTTTGGCTGCGTGCGCGCCTGGGTCTCCAACAAGAAGTCCGACCCGCTGCGAGGACTCTCGTCCTTGTCCCACCAACTGTGTTGAAAGCCCGCGCCGAGATTGATCACCCAGCCTTTGGGCGTCCAATGTCCCACGGCGGCATGCGCTTTCTGGGTCACGCCCCAGGTCGGGATGCCGAAGCTGCGCAGAATAAACCTGCCGAAGAACGCGCGCCGGCCGCAGACTCCGCCATCCTTGGGAATGTTCTGATAAACGTTCAATGAAGGGAGATCGTCCTTGACGCATTCTGAACCATATTTGACTTCGGTCCGGACCGCCCCGGAATAGCGCCAGCCATAGTCGGGATTGTAGACGTGATCGGGCCGATAGTTTCGGAGCATCTCGCGCCCCCACGCCAGAATGTGATCCGGGGCATCACAGCCGACGACCATCCGGTATTCCCAAACGGAGAAGTTCTTGAAGGCGGGGTCGAGCTCGCCATCGAGGTAAGCCTTCTCGTAATGCAGGTAACGCTTCACCGGGTCCACGATGGTCGGGGCATCGGTCGCCGTCAGGGCGTTGCTCTGCTTGATCGGCACCGCATGTTCGAGGCTGGTGGCCAGGGCCAGCCGCTGAAAGATCCCTTCGCGAGCCTTTGGGCTCGCCTTCTGAATGGCCGTGTAAATCGCCATCGCCGGGCCGTACTTGCCGAACTCCGCGCCACCGGCGATGAGCATCTGCTTCATCAAGCCGTCATCGGCCAGGAGTTGGTCCACGAGCATTGCCTGCTCTTTGCCCTGTTGCGCAAACTCCGCCATTCCGCGAGGCGTGGCCTTTGCCAGCACGGCGCCGTGGATGAGTTGGGCGTCCAGTTTCTCGCTCGAGAGGATGGGCTGCAGGTCGGCCAGGATGCTCTCGATCGCCTTCCATTCATCGGCTTGGGCCTGGGCCAGCGCCGCCTGGGAAGCCTTGCTCTTCGCGTTCACGTTGGCTTCGTCGAGCAGGGCCTGGTCCAGCACTTTTTGGCGTTCATGGAGCGCCTTGATTCCGTCCTGCTTGTTCGCCTGCCATTTGGCCAGGTCGTTCTTCGCTGCTTCGCGCGCGGCATCGGTCGTCGCCTTCTTCAGCGCCACCTGTGCCGCTGCGATGCCCTTCTCGGCGCCGCCAATCCATTTGTTCTTCGCGTGAGCCACCAAAGCCTTGGCCGTGTTAATCTTCGCCTGGGAACCTTGCGCCGTATTCGCTGCCGTCTCGGCCGCCTTGAGGGCTTCACGTGTTTTGACGAGGTCGGCCCTCTTCTTCTCCGGCACGTTCGGCAGCGACTTGGCGATTTCTACCTGCAAGGCTTTGAGCGTGGCCGCATACTGCGCCTGGAGCTTTTCCCCGGTTGCGGTCAGGGGGATTTTTTCAGGTTGCTGGGCGGCCAAGGGGCTGCCGACTCCGAGAGAGATAAAAATTCCCAGCGAAATGCTGCGGGCCAGATGCGGTATGCGGTGCGTCATCACAAACGATCCTTTCTTGTCTCTGTTGATGCGTCGTTCTTGGAGCCATCGTCCGGCCGTCATCAGGTCCAAACGATGTTAGTGGCGAAGCTTGTTCGGCAGGCCGGTCGTTATTTCTTGTCCTTCAACAGTTCGACCATGGCCTTGCCCATGGCTTCGCCGACATCCATGTAGACTTCCGCCTTACCGCCGTAGTGGCCGTTACCGCTGCCGCCTTGGGCCATGGGATGCGTGTAAATGGTGGCGACGTTGCCTTTGAACTCAGCATACTTCCCCGAGGCGCCGTCCACGGCGAGATGGGCGTTGAGAATCTGGCCGCCGTTGCCATCGCTGCCTTTGACGGATTCGCCCATCGTGGCAAGCACGAACTTCGCGTTGGGAGCATTGAATTCCTTACGCAGCGCCTTGATGAAATGAACGAGATTCTTCTCGTAACGGGCCGCGTGACCGGCATTGCCGGCGTCTCTTTCTCCTTGCCAGAAAAAGAACCCGGCAACCTCGTAACCTTTAGCTCCCGGGTAGTGTTTTTCGAGATCGGCCAGCGCCTTCTTTGCGTCGCCGATGTCGTAGTCCCACTGCTTGCCGGCATACCAATCGATCGGCTTGCCTTTCTTGTCCACCCATGGCGCGGGTTCGGTCTTGAGGCCCTTGGCTGGGTCCATTTCCCAAGACTCGGGTCTGTCCTTGTAGCCGGCATAGACCAACTTCTTCTCCACGCCCGCCTTGTCCTTAACGACAAACTCGGAGCGCTCACTGCCCGGCGGCAGGAGGTCCCAGCCCAGAGCCCGGTTGCCGATGCAGCACTTGAGAACCATCACGGGCGCGTCGATCGCATTTCCCAGCGGATGGCCGATCCCGAACTCCGGGCCAATGTTGCCGCCTTTCACGGCCATCCATTCGTTGTTGAGCGGGCCTTTGCCGGACATGTACCGCACGAAGCGAACATCTTTCCGCTCCAGCCAGGCGCCCGCATCATCCACAAGATACTGATACTTCTTCTTCACCTTCACCGCATGCTCCAGAGAAATGTCCCCTCCCTTGATCTTGCCCAGCCCGACCATGTTGGATTGGCCCAGCAGGATGAAGACCTGGACCGGCTTGCTCATGTCTGCCGGTTTGCCGTCGGGTTTAGGGAGTTGAGCGGCCCCCTCTCCCGCAGCGAACAAGAGGCTGATCAAACAGGCAGACAGAAAGGCAATCAATCGACTTTCATAGCGCATCACGAGTCTCCCACTATTAGTAAAGGGCGCAACCACGAATGGTCCACGAGCATAGGATTAGTATAACGTCCATGACCATTGTTTTCGAGAAATTCGACATCGTCTTTAGGAAAGTCTTGAATGGAACAAATGCCGCGCCGCGTGGCGTTGATGCTGGATCTCCAATGGCCATACAAGCGTCATGCTGGGATCTTCGTGGGGACGCAGCAGTATGCCGAGGAGCACGGCTGGATCTCGATCATTGACGAGTTTGTCCACAACACCTTGCCAACCCGGCGAGGAGCGGCGGTGCCTTATGATGGCATTATCGCGCGCGCCAATCGCCAACTCGCCGTCCGAGCCGCCCGTTTGGGAGTGCCCGTGGTCAACGTTTGGCAGAGTTCTCCCGCCCGACGTATGGTGCCGGGCGTCTACCCCGACTCGAAGGCAGCGGGCGGCCTGGTAGCAGAGCACCTCCTGGCCCGTGGCTTTCGGAATTTCGCCACGTTGACTGCCTTTAACAACATCGACCAAGAACTGGAAATGCGCGAGATCGCCCGCGTGGTTCGTGAGGCGGGCTTCCCCTGCTTGGTGCAGCGAATTCCACAAAACCCTTGGCAAGACCACGGCCACTGGCGCAAGACCCAACGGTTGATCACGAAATGGATGGATGGATGGGTGCATCCGATCGGCGTTTACATCGGCGGCGAAGGCGCGGGACGAATGGTAGTTCAGGAATGTCATCGCCGCGGCTGGCGCGTACCTGCTGACGTAGCCATCATCGCCGGCAAGAACGAGGAACATTTGTGCGAGCACCCGCGGCCGTCTCTCACCAGTATCGAAATCGGCTATGAACGCATCGGCTACGAAGCGGCTCGGCTTCTCGACCAATGGATGCGGGAGAAAGCTCCGACAAGTGAGCCGATCCGAATTCTGCCGAAAGGCCTGGTCGTGCGTCAATCGACGGATTTCTTGGCCGTCGATAACGACTGGGTTGCTGCCGCATTGCAGTTCATTTCCACCAACAGCCATCGCCCCATCGGGCCCGACGATGTCGCCAAGGCGATTGGCGTGCAAACGCGAACCTTGCAAAATCATTTTCGCCGGGTGATCGACCGACCGATTGCCGCCGAGATTCGGCGCTTGCGCATCGAGCGAGCCAAGCGCGAGTTGGTCCAGAGCGACCGCCGACTTGCCGAGATCGCGCGGGACACCGGCTTTGGCGAATCGATCCGCATGTGTGAGGTTTTTCGCCGCGAAGTGGGCATGACTCCCAGCGCTTACCGAAAACAACGGCAAGATCGCCATTGAAAGTGAGCGACGTCCGCCGATTGAGCATCAAAGGACCAGAGGTGCTATACTTTTCGACCGACGTTTACAATTGCTATCGCCACCGAGGGCTGGCCATAGGAGCTACACTTTTCGACCAACCGACCACCGGTCACCGACCGGCTGCCGCACTTTTCGACCGACGTTTACACGACGACCCCGGTGTGGGCGTCGAGCAGTTCAAGCGGCTCAGCATCTTCAGGGGGTGTCAGCAGAACACGAACGTGGACCCGCTCGCCATGAAACAGTCCCCACAGGTCCAGCGCGGGCGGCATCAACGCAGCGCAACCGCCGTCCAGCCTCATCCCCCACTTTTCATCGAACATCCTGCTCATCGCTTCGACATCGAGCAAAAGCCTTGGATAGACGCTCTCGCCGTCATTCCTGCCGCCGCCGATCTCAGTCACGGCAGGATAAGCGACCACTCTTCAATGCGGCTCCTCCTCGTCGTCGTCATCGTGCCAGCGTGCCTTGACGATCACCAACTCAGGACGCTGTAACGCGCCCGCGATCCGTTCTCGCCGCCTGTCTAGCCATGTCGGCGCTTGCATGGTCATCCGCCTCGGTGAAATGTGGGTCGTTCTGCGGCAGCCAAGGTCGGCATCGTTCGGATGAAATGGCACGGCGATGGGGTGATGGTTTCGGGCGCGTACCGGTGTAGTCCGCCGCCGTGAGGGGTTCCGAAAGCAGGGCCGTTGCGCGCGTCGGTCTGCTAAACCGGAGTTGCGAACGCGCTTCTTCTCGACGTTGCGCTCAACCGAAGAACCGACAAGTTGTGTGCGATCACGGCGGCGCGCTGCGCCGTCGCCTCAGATCACGACGAGTCGCCTGGCCTCTTCGTGATTCGCCGGGTCGATACGGCGAAAAACCACAGGTAGCGGTCCCAGCCGGCGCTCACCAAAGGCCGACCTGGAAAATGCGAGACGCCTACCGCACGACCAAGTTTGAACCATCGAACGTAATAGTGATGGTAACTGGCGGGGATATGGTAACCAGAGAGCGCGAGAGTTTTTGGCCGTCTCACTCGGAGCGCGAGCGTAAACCGGGGGGTTACGTTCGCACCCCGAATGCGTTCCGTCGAAACAGAGAGCTTCGGGTTGGGGCACGAAATCCCGGAATCCCGCAATTTTAGCGGAGGAAACGAACGACGCCGAGAGGCGACCTCTCGGCGTTGCGTGTTAACTAGCTTGGCTCGCCAGCTCGTAGAAAGACCAGAAAGCTCCGACTAGGACTCGAACCTCCCCAACAAAACACAGGGGAATCGACGTTTTCCAATGACGGCGGCGCAAAATCCGGCGCACTTAACATCAGTCTCGACGCGCTCGCCGCCGAGTTGATGAAGCTGCCGAAGGACGAACGCGCCCGGCTCTTGGCGAAGCTGTTGGCGGAGCCGGTGACGAATGAGGAATGACGCTCGGCTGACCAAGGTGCGCTAAAGTCAGTTGGCAAGACGGATAGTGTGACCCAAGACGGTAAATGAGGATTTTCCAGAAATCCAGTCGGGCAGGAGCAAATCGCAACAGAAGCTGGGATTTGCTACGGTCTCCTGGTGCGAGCCTGCCCAGGCCCAACTGGATCACAAGTTATACTGCGCTCGGGCGGAAATGACACATTTGCCTCACTAGCCCGCAGCGCTAGCAAGGGCAACCACGGACGTCCCTTGCTGGCGCTGCGGGCTAGTGAATGAGTCAATCCTGACCGCGTGCAGTATAAGGAATGTTAGGGCTGCTGAGGCGAAAACCCGGTGGCTGCCGGCGCCTTCGCGCGCGGCTGTCACGGCCTCGTCGTCGGTCCGGGGACGTGGAAATAGCCGCTCGTAAGTCCCTGGCGATTTGATCTCCCTGCGCCGTTTGTGGTACGCTAACCCCATGAGCACCAAGAAAAAGCCGAATCGAAAGCCGACACCACGTCGGCGTGGCCAAACAGGCCGTCCACCGGCGGAAACGCCCGATTGGGCGGGCGATTTTCTTGAGGCGATCCGCGATGGCTTGCACGTAAAAGATGCGACCGAAATTGCCGGCATTTCTAGAACGCATCCCTACAAGCGCCGCAATGAAGACGAAGATTTCGCCAAGGCCTGGGCAGAGGCCAGCGAACTCGGCACCGAAGCGCTCGAATCTGAAGCTGGCCGTCGAGCCTACCACGGCACGCTCAAGCCCGTGTACTACAAGGGCAATGAGGTCGGGCAGATACGTGAGTACTCCGACACACTGCTCATGTTCTTGCTGCGTGCGCTGAATCCGAATAAGTATCGCGACAATGCCAAGTTCGAGCACCTCGGCAAGGGCGGGGCGGAGCCGCCGCGAGTGGTGATCTATCTGCCCGACAACGGCAGGAGCGGGCCAGATGACGTTGCAAACGATGGGGATCACCCGCGCGCCGCCGAAGCGATACTCGCCGAGCCTGTACGCTGAACCCTGAGTTCTCTTGTCCCACACGAGAGAGCGATGACACTGACTCCCAAACAACAGCGATTCCTGGACGAGGGTGTGCATCTTTTACTTGGGTAACTTCCCGGGGGCTTGGTATTCAAGCTCGGACCCGTCCAGGAGGAAAAGAAGGCAGCGGAGTTGCCCCGATCAAGGATGTCATCGCAGAGATCACGGCTAAGAACCTTTCTGTCGATGTCTCTCCTCTCGCGTCCGTGGGATCACGAATTCGCAACTCGACCCTTTATTGCCGCCAAACTCTCGGTGTCTCACCCATATCGCGCGGTTTTGGTTATAGCCCGTCACGTTGATTCGATGAATCCCTGTTGGCAACGTAGAGTCAATGAGGCGTAGGCGACACAGAACTGGTGCCGTGGGTAATCGACACATTGACCCTCCGTGGGACGGACCGACTTCGTACCCAGCGCTCTCTCGCGGAAATTAGCCTATTTTTGTGAACGGCTTATTTACCGCTTGTCGTATTATTTCGAAGCCTGTTAACGAGTGTACTGGCAAGTTCACCGAGTTCCGATCGATCCCCGACCGGGTCAGGTTTGACACCTGGTCGTGCCACCTACGGCGCCTACCTCAATCTCTGAAAACTCGGGACGGTCGCGGACAGGGCCTGTCAGCAAGAACTCCAGGTTTCACAATTACTGAAGGATCTGAAAGCGGATCAGGTAATGGAATCGTTCGTAAAAAAGCCGACGTTCACGGAGTGTATCTACAGGAGGATTCATGGGCGAACTTGACGAGGGGTCGCAAATACTGTTTCTGCAGCATTTTACGGCCAATGAGGCTGGAATTCGGGCTTTTGTGCGCCGGTTGGTTCCGCTGCGTTCCGACACAAACGACGTGATGCAGCAGGTGGCGATGGTGCTTTGGAAGAAGTTCGAGCAACTTGAGGTGAAGGACGATTTTCGCAAATGGGCTTTCGGCGTGGCCCGCTACGAAGCGCTGGCCTGGTCCCGTGACAAAGCCCGCGACCGCCTGGTGTTGGCCGAGGACGTCCTCGTTGCGCTCGCCGATGAATCGCTTGCAACAGAACCGGCGCTGTCGGCACAGCGCGACGCCCTGGACGGCTGCCTTGAAAAACTCGCGGCCGAGCATCGCCGCATGATTCTGGATGCCTATTCGCCTGGAGTTCGCATTCAGGACGTTGCTTCGCGAAGTCAACGGTCGGTCGCGGGATTCTACCAGTGGCTTCATCGCATCCGGCTTCAACTTCTTGATTGCGTAAAGCGCAACTTGGCCGTCGAGGGCGTGTCATGATTGACCCCAAACGCCTCGAACAGATCGCTCAGTATGCCGAGGGATTGCTCGGTTCGGATGGGATCCGGGATCTCGAAGCGGCCCTGCGAAACGACGCTGAACTGCGATACACGTTCCTTGAGTACCTAAACCTCGATGCGGCCCTGACTGCTTCCGCTGCCCTACCTGAGAGTGAGGGGGTCCTGCCTCTGAGCACAGCGAATTCGCGTTCTGAGAACGCAGCGCTGCCAAGAAAAGGGATTCGGAGGAGCCATGCCCGGTATGTTGCCGCGGCTGCCGTGTTGGCGATGATCGCCTTGGGCTCTTGGATATTTCTTTCCCGACAATCTCATGATGCGAACGTATCGAGTGTACTTGTCACAGTCCTTTCTGCAGACGATGCAGAGCTGGAAGGGCAATCCGAACCGCTTGCCCCAGGGCAACGCCTGATGCTTGCGCAGTTTCGCCTGAAGAAGGGTTCGCTGGAACTGCAGATACCGAACGATGTGAAGCTCGAATTACATGGCCCGTTGGCCGCGGTGTTCGAGCAGCCGTCTCGCCTTCGACTCGCTCACGGCGAGTTGGCCGCCGAAGTGGGGGAACGGGGTAAAGGGTTTACCGTTGTCACGGACGCCGGGGAGATTGTCGATCTCGGCACGCGTTTTGGCGTCATGGCGCGCGAGAATGGTTCGACCGAGGTCATGGTCTTCGCTGGCGAGGTGCAAGTCAAGCCCTCCAGCGTGAAGGAAGGCCAAAGTAAGTGGACCCTGACCGAAGGCGATGCCCTGCGGATCGCACCGAATCAGCCTCCGAGTCGATTGGCATCTGTATCGGTCAAGGAAGTCAGTGCCGAACCAACTCCGGATGGACCGATCGTAGGCCAGGTAACCGACAATGTCAAAGCCGTTGACTTTTACCGGTTCTATGGCGTTGTTCCGGGGGGCATGACAGAAGGAGCCAGCGTCTACACCATGCGTTCCTTCGCCAAGTGGCATCCACTTCGGGGCGAGAAGTTTCCTGAAGAACTCCGCGGCGCTGACCTCATACAGACCTTCCACCTGGCCCGCCAGGAAACCGACCTTCGCATTACGGTCCAGCTCAACCGCCCGGCGAAGATTTACGTGATGCTCGATACGCGCGTGCCGGTTCCGCAATGGCTGAAGAAGGAATTCATCGATACGGGGATGAAGTTACGTGGCGGTCCATGGGATCGCAGGCCGATGACGCGCGGCATTCCGTGGGACGCGGATGGGAAGATCTTCGTCACCTACACGGTCTGGCGAAGGGAAGTGTTTCAGGCTGGCCCTGTGGAACTTGGTCCGCCCCAGATGCCCGGTCAAACAACCAATGGCGCCATGTACGGCATCGCTGTCAAGAAACTCTGAATCCTAAGCTAAGAAGAGGCGACCGTTAGTCCTCGAAAAGATCCTTTCCCCCGTCCGTAAAAATGCACCGACTTGCGGAGAGTAAAAAGAGAGCGATTTGTGTCCCGACATATTTGTACTAACGGAGGTCTTTTCCGATGAGAAAGTTGCTTGGATCCATGGGCTTGATGCTCCTCATGGCCGGACTGTTGATCGCGGCCGAGGGGACGATCAGCAAGGTTGATCTGGACAAGAAGACGGTCACGATCAAGGAAGGCGACAAGGACAACGAGTACAAGTTCACCGAAAAGGTGAAAGTGACCGTTGCCGGAGGAAAGGCGAAGGGCGGCAAGGGGCAGGCCAAAGAAGGCACCTACGCCGACTTCGAGAAGGCCCTGAAAGTCGGCGAGAAACTGACGTTCGAAGCGAAGGACGGCGTACTAACCGAGGTCAAGATCACTGGGGCGGGCAAGAAGAAGGGCAAGGCGAACGAGTGACACGGATTGTTTCGGAAGCTGAACGCCCGGGGGGGAGTGCCGGGCGTTCTCGTTTTCATACGCCGTGACCGGAGGAGCGAATCATGCGGATCGGGTCTGTCTGTTGTCTCGTCGGTTTCCTCGTCGCCGTTTTGGGTTCACCTTCGTACGGCGATGATTGGCCGCAATTTCGTGGTCCCGGCTTATCCGGACGCAGTCCGGATACGACGCTACCGATTAAATGGAGCGACAACGAGAACCTCCGCTGGAAGACCAAACTTCCCGGCCCCGGTTCGTCCAGCCCCATCGTCGTCGCCAAGAAGGTGTTCGTCACCTGCTACTCCGGCTACGGCGCGGGCGGCTCGGCCACAGAGCAAAACAACCTGCGGCGGCACCTCGTCAGTGTGGACGCCGAAAGCGGCAAAGAACTGTGGTCGAAGTCCATCGCACCCGTTCTCCCGGAGGACAATTTCCGCGGGTTCCTCGCCCAGCACGGGTACGCCAGCCACACACCAGCCAGCGACGGCGAGCGAGTGTACTGTTTCTTTGGAAAGGCCGGCGTCGTGGCATTCGGCCTCGACGGCAAGCAGCTTTGGCAGACCAGCGTGGGGACGGGATCGGCCACGAGCGGCTGGGGAACCGGGGCCAGCCCCATTTTTCACGGTGATCTTGTCATCGTGAACGCCAGCGCCGAGAGCGGCACGCTCCGGGCGTTGAACAAGAAGACCGGCAAAGAAGTGTGGAAAGTGGATGGGGTCAAGAACACTTGGTGTACGCCAGCCGTGGTGCAGACGAAAGAGGGCAAGCCCGAACTGCTCGTCACGGTGCCGGACGAGGTGTGGGGATTCGACCCGGCCACGGGCAAAAAGCTCTGGTGGGCGAAGGTCGGGATCGGCGAGTTTCCGATTCCCGGCGTAATCTCGGAGAAGGACGTGGCCTACGTCGCCGGCGGACGTGGCAAAGGATCAGGAGCGGTCGCGGCAGTGCGAACCGGCGGGCGCGGGGACGTCACCAAGACGCACGTTCTCTGGCAGAGCCGCGAGTATTCGCCCGTGCCGACGCCGGTTTTGGTCGATGGCCGATTGTATTGCCTGAACGATTCAGGATTCGCGTTTTGCATCGATGCGGCCTCGGGCAAAGGCGTCTACCGTGAACGCCTGCTCGGCGGCGGCGCGGGGGGCAACCGCAGCACCTATGCCTCCATGGTCGCTGCCCATGGCAAGATTTACGCGGTTAGCAGAACAAGCGGGACTTATGTGATCGCCGCTGGCGACAAGTATCAGCAGATCGCCCATAACTCGTTCGCCTCTGACAAGTCGGACTTTAACGGCACCCCGGCCATCAGCGACGGCCAGATGTTTCTGCGCTCCAACACGCATCTCTACTGTGTGCAGAAAGGCAAGTGAGGTCGGCCATGTACAAGAACTGGACAATCGGAGTTGGTGGCGTCCTTTTCATGCTGACTGCGGCTGCCGGCTGGACCGCAGCCGACGAGTTTTACGCGACGGTTCAGAAGATCGAGAATGGCAAGGTCACCTTTGCCAAGAAGGAAGTTGGCAAAGGAGCCAAGGGCAAGGGGGGGAAGAAAGGCGGCAGCATGACCACCATGCCCGCTGCGAGCGACATCCACGTGACAACCGCGAGCTACGTGCGCCGGTCCGCCAGCTTTCGCATCGGCATTCCTCTGGGCGGCGGGCTCAAAAACAGCGCGATCAAGGCTCTGCAACCGGGCTCGCTCGCCCGGATTGTCACCGACGGCGATCGTATCGTCGAGATGAACGTGGTGATCGATGACTCCGATGGAACGACTATCGTTGCGATTCCACCAAAGCGCCCGGCAACCACACCGGAGAAATGAACCATGCATCGGCAACGAATGACGACGCTTGGAGTCGCCACGCTCTGGCTTGTCGGTGGAGTGACGGCAATCGCTCAGGATGGTCGCCCGGCCACGACCGCCGCTGAAGCGTTCTTTGAGGCGAAGATTCGACCCGTCCTGGTGAGTCATTGCTATCAATGCCATTCGGACAGCGCCAAGAAAACCAGAGGGGGCCTCAAGCTCGACTCTCGCAGCGCGCTCTTGGCCGGCGGCGACAACGGCCCTGTCATCGTCCCAGGATCGGCCGAGAAGAGCCTGCTGTTCAAGGCGGTTTCGTATCACGACAAGAAACTGCAAATGCCACCGAAGGGAAAGTTGCCCGATGCCGTCGTTGCCGACTTTCGGAAGTGGATCGACATGGGAGCGCCCGATCCGCGCGTGCCGAAAGCCGCGTCTTACGTTCAAACAAAGATCGACCTTGCCAAGGGGCGGGAGTACTGGGCCTATCGGAGTCCGAAGAAGCCTGCCATCCCGACAATTCGCGGAAGCGAATGGCCTCGCACGGACGTTGACCGATTCATCCTGGCCACTCTGATGCAAAGCAAATTGAAGCCGGTCAAGGATGCGGACGCGCGAAGCCTGGTCAGGCGGCTGTATTTCGTTCTCACAGGTCTTCCGCCCACTCCCGAAGCGGTCACGACCTGGACTTCGCGAATCGACGGGGCCGTTTCCGCCGTCGCCCGGCGAGATGCCATCGGTCGGCTGGTGGATGAGTTGCTTGCCTCCCCACGCTATGGCGAACACTGGGGCCGTCACTGGATGGACGTGGCACGATTCGCCGAATCGACCGGCGGCGACGCCAATAACATCCTGCTCCATGCCTGGCGCTATCGCGATTACGTCATCGACGCCTTCAATGCCGACAAGTCATTCGACCGCTTCATCATCGAGCAGCTTGCTGGAGATTTATTGCCGTTCTCTTCCGACAAGGAGTTTGCCGCCAACGTCGTCGCCACAGGTTTTCTTGCGTGCGGCGTGAAACTGGTAGCCGAGGAGGAAGGCCGACGTTTTTTCGCGGACCTTGTGGACGAACAGATCGATGCGACCACCCGCGCCTTCCTGGCAACCACTGTAGCGTGTGCTCGCTGCCACGATCACAAGTTCGACCCCATTCCCCAGACCGACTATTACGCCCTGGCAGGAATCTTTCGCAGTACGCAAACTCATTTCGGTTTGATGAAGGCCCAGGCTCGCCAGACGACACCTTTGCTCGATTTGACAGGGCTGGGGCTGCCGGAGATCGGCAGGCAAATTTCCCTGGCTCAACTCGCCCAGTTGCGTGACAAACGCGACAAGGCGCTGAAACATCAAGAAGAAACGCTAGCGAAGATGCGTGCCGGCGAAGCGGTTCCCCAGAGCGTCTGGCTGCGTTCGCGCACGGATCGCGACCGCACTCAGGTGGCCTACCAAATTTACGACGACAAAGGCAACCCGCGTGTGTTTGCGATGGGCGTGCAGGATCAAGAATTCCCCGTCGAAACAAGGCTCCTAAGTCGCGGCGAGGTGGACAAGCCAGGGGCGAAAGTGCCGCGCGGGTTCGTCCAGGTGATTACCAAGACCGGGGAGCACCTACTTCCGAGCACAATCAAGGGAAGCGGGCGGCTCGAACTGGCGAAGTGGATCGCCAGTCCAGATAATCCGCTCACAGCCCGCGTCATCGCCAACCGCGTCTGGCAACATCTCTTTGGCCGTGGCCTGGTGCGGACGGTTGATGACTTCGGCAAGACCGGCGAGCCACCCACCCATCCGGAGTTGCTCGATCACCTGGCCATTCGACTGGTGGAGCACAAGTGGTCGATCAAGGCATTCATCCGGGAAATCGTTTTGTCCCGCACCTGGCAGCTCTCATCGGAATTCGACGAAAGTAACTTCGCGCTCGACCCGGAGAATCGCTTTCTTTGGCGGATGAGCAGTCGCCGGCTCACAGGCGAGCAAATCCGCGATGCCATGCTGTTGGTGTCAGGCAATCTCGTTGTGAAACGTCCTCTCGGCACCTTCCTTACATCCGTGGGGGAAGGGACCATTGGCCGATCGGTGAACGAACCCGACATTCGCAAGATCGAGTCGAATCATCGCTCGGTGTACCTGCCGCGTGTTCGCAACGTCTTGCCGGAACTGCTGGAGCTTTTCGATGCTCCCGACGCAAGCCTAGTCATGGGCGCCCGCGAGACGACGACCAGCCCGCTGCAATCGCTTTATCTGATGAACAGCCCGTTGGTGCGCCGACAGGCCGACGGACTGGCGCGACGCGTCAAGGACGCAGGCGATCCCTTTGGCGTCGCACATGAGCTGGCTTTCGGACGTCCGGCCACCGCGCGAGAAAGGAAATTCGAAGCGGCCTTCGTGGTCAACTTCACGAAAGCGGCACGCTCGGAGACGCTCAGCGCCGACGATCTGCAACGACGTTGCCTGGAGGCTTACTGCCACGCTCTGCTGTGTTCCGCCGAGTTTCGCATTCTCGATTGAAGGGGAAGATGTGATGTCTAAATCCAACGCGGGATTGATGTGTCGGCGCGACACTCTCAAGACATTGTCCGCGGGCTTTGGCTACCTGGCTTTTGCCGGCCTCGCAACGCTCCAGGCACAGCCACGTTCGCCGCTGGCCGCTCGTGCTCCTCACTTCCTCCCTCGCGCCAAGCGCGTGATCTTCCTGTGCATGCACGGCGGACCATCGCACCTGGACACTTTTGATTACAAGCCGGCGCTCCGACGCGACAACGGCCGGTCGTCACGATACGCGGGATCGGCGCTGTGCTCATCCCCATGGACATTCAGGCCGAGGGGGCAGAGCGGCTTGTGGATCTCCGACCTTTACCCGCATCTTGCCCAACATGCCGACGAGTTGTGCCTTCTGCGCGGCATGCACTGTGACAATCCCAGCCATTCCCAGGCCTTCGTGCAAATGCATACCGGCAACTTTCAGTTCGTGCGGCCTTCGCTCGGCGCCTGGGCGCTGTACGGCCTGGGCACAGAGTCGGATAGCCTGCCCGGCTTCATCTCGATCAATCCCCCCACTGGTGTCGGCGGCGCCCAGAACTTCGGCAGCGCGTTTCTGCCCGCCGTCTACCAAGGCACGCGTTTTAACATCGCCGACAGCAGCCAGCGCAGCCGTCCCGTGGACATCGCCCGCCGTGGCCCGGCCAATCCCTTCGGTCTGAACCACGTCCGCAACGAGCACTTGTCCCCCTCACTCCAGCGCGTGCAACTGGATCTAGTCCAGCAGCTGAATCGCGAGGTACTCGACCGAACCGGGCAGGCGCCGCTGGTGGAGGGAGCCATCGAGAGCTTCGAACTCGCGTTCCGCATGCAGGAGGCCGTCCCCCGCGTCATGGACCTATCCACGGAATCGCGTGAAACCCTAGCCCTGTATGGCATCGGCTCCGAACTCACCGACGGTTTCGGCCGCCAGTGCCTGCTCGCCCGCCGATTCGCGGAGGCCGGGGTGCGGTTCATCGAACTCGGGCACGGCACCTGGGACCAGCACAACAATCTCCGAGAGGCCATGGCAAGGAACGCTGGGAATACCGACAAGCCGATTGCAGGCTTGATTGCCGACTTGAAGCGACGTGGAATGCTTCAGGACACGCTGATCCTCTGGGGCGGCGAGTTCGGCCGCACCCCGCATTCCCCCGACGGCGACGGTCGCGACCACAATCACACGGGATACGCCATGTGGATGGCCGGCGGCGGCGTCAAAGGAGGCTTCTCCTACGGCGCGACCGACGAGCACGGCTACGAAGCGGTCGAGAATAAGATGCACATCCACGACTGGCATGCCACGATTCTGCATCTGCTGGGCCTGGATCACGAACGACTGACGTTCCGACATGCCAGCCGCGAGATGCGACTGACCGATGTGAGCGGAACCGTCGCCAGAGACATCCTGGCGTGATCTGTCTGGCCAACGACGTTGTTGACTTGGTTTTCTCGTTTTCCTGGAGACTCCATTTATGAGACCCGTTCTCGCTGCACTGCTAGCCGTCGGCGTTTTCTCCTTGGCAACCGGCCCCGGCCTCGCCCAGAAAAAGGGCAAGTTCAATGACGACGCCCCGCGCTTCGGCTGGCGCGAGAGTTTTCCGGAGGCCATGACCGAAGCGAAGCGAACGGGCAAACCGGTGATGGTGGTCCTACGTTGCATTCCTTGAATTGACTGCGTCGAGTTTTACGGGCAGGTTGTCCGTCTCCAGCAGATCAAAGATGTCGCCGATCACTTCGTCCGCGTGCGTCTGGCACGCATCGAGGACGTTGACATCAACCGTTTCGAATTCGACCTCGACCTGACGATGATGATTTTCTTCCTGAACCCGGACGGCAAGGTCTACGCCCGCTATGGCGGGCGCGATTCCGAGGATGCTGACAATCGCCAGTCGCTGGCCGGGCTGCGTTACACCATGGAATCCGTCCTCGCCATGCACAAGCAAATGCAGCCACTGTTCGCCGAGCCAACCAGCGCGAAGCCGCTTTTGGCCAACGAATTGGGAAAGCGTCGCAAGGGATGCATGCACTGCCACATCGCCAAGGAAATGATGAACACCCAGCTTGTCGGCCAGGGGAAATGGACACGCGATCTGGTCTGGCGTTATCCCCCGCCGGACAATCTTGGCATCGTGCTGGATGTGAACCGTGGCAATGTGATCAAGCAGATCAAGCCCGAATCGTCGGGTGCAAAGTTGGGGCTGAAACCAGGGGACAAGCTCCAGCTACTGAATAAGGTGCCGATACATTCCTTTGGCGATGCCCAGTTCGCCCTGGACCGAGCGCCGACCAAGGGCTCGATCTCGGTATCCTGGCTGCGCGCCGAGAAAACTCTGACCGGTGACCTCAACCTGCCCGAAGGCTGGCGGCAGACCGATTACTCCTGGCGTGCCTCCATGCGCGGACGGGTTCCGTCACTCCACGTGAACGGCAAGGATCTCACTCCCGCGGAAAAGGAAGGTTTCGGCTTGCCTCCCAATCAAGTCGCGTTTCGCCAGGCAGACACGGTTCATTCGCATGCGCGCAAAGCCGGCGTGCAGGCGGGAGACATCATTCTCGGCATCGACGATCGGCCTTTCACGGGAACAGCAGATGCCTTTCTACAATGGGTGCGAGGCAATTACGTGGTTGGTGACCGCGTTCTCATCAATGTGCTGCGCGAGGGACGCCGATTGACCATTCCCATGACTTTGATTCAGTGATTTTCGCCGGAGTCGAACGGCCTAACAAGGAAACTACGATGTCCACCATTCCGACGATGCGTGAGTTGAACGCCAAGCACCTCCTCGCACTCTTCCTTGCCCTGGCGATAATCGCGCAGCCCGCAAGCGCAGGCGAGCCTGCCGGAACAAAAGACGCCAACGGATTCATCGTTCATGAGATGGATTCGCCGTACCAGGAAGGCAAGTGCGTCGTGCGCATTCTGGTGCCGGACCGGCTTGAGCCAGGCAAGAAGTATCCAACGATTTATGTTCTGCCGGTTGAGGCACGAGACGAAAACCGCTTCGGCAATGGCCTGCTGGAAGTCAAGAAGCACGACCTGCATAACAAGCATCAGGCCGTGTTCGTCGCACCATCGTTCAGCACGACCCCATGGTACGCAGACCATCCGACCAACCCTGTATTGCGCCAGGAGAGTCATCTCCTGAAGGTTGTCATTCCGTTTGTGGAGAAAACGTACCCGGTGCGAAAAGAGACGGCTGGGCGGTTCCTTCTCGGCTTCAGCAAGTCCGGAGCCGGGGCATTCTCTCTGTTGCTGCGGCACCCGGACCAGTTTGCCAGGGCCCTCGCGTTCGACGCGCCACTCATGCGTGAGCAAATGTCGAAAGGCCAGGAAGTCTATGGCACGCAGCAGAACTTCGAGAAGTACTCAGTCCCCAGGTTGCTCCAAGAGACCAGTCCGAAGCTGGGTGGCGAGAAGCGGCTTATCTTGCTGGGCAAAGGTTTCCTGCAAAAGCAGCACGTCCAGGCCCACGCTCTGATGGACAAGCTGAAGATCGCTCATGAGTTCCACGAAGGTACGGAGCGAAAACACACCTGGGACAGCGGCTGGGTGCCAGAGGCCGTGGCACTATTGCTGACCACACCGAAGCAGGCGTCAACCCGCAAGCCTAACATCATCCTGATCGTGGCCGACGACATGGGCTATGCGGATATCGGCGTTCACGGTTGTAAGGACATCCCAACCCCACACATCGACTCGATTGCCAAGAACGGCTTTCGATTCACAAATGCCTATGTGAGCGCCCCGTGGTGCAGCCCTAGCCGCGCCGGCTTGCTCACGGGACGCTACCAGCAGCGCTTTGGCCACGAATTCAATCCCGGCCGACCGGGAACCGGATTGCCGGCGAGCGAAGTCACCATGGCCAGCCGGCTGCGTGCTCTAGGCTATATCACAGGACTCATCGGCAAATGGCACCTGGGCCGTGGCACGCAACTCATCCCGACGGCACGCGGATTTCAGGAGTTCTTCGGCTTCCTTGGTGCTCAACACGCCTACGTTCCGGGGGCGCCCAGCGGCGGGAAAAAGAAAAAGGCGAACTCCGATTCTGAGATTTACCGAGGCACAAAACTGGTGGACGAGAAAGAGTATCTCACCGACGCCTTCGGGCGCGAGGCGGTTGACTTCATCGAACGTCATCGCAAAGAGCCGTTCTTTCTCCATCTGTCGTTCAACGCAGTCCACGTTCCCATGCAAGCGAGCGAAAAATACCTCAAGCGTTTTTCGCACATCAAGGATGATCGCCGCCGCACCTATGCCGCCATGCAGAGCGCCATGGACGATGCCATCGGCGCGGTTCTGGCCAAGTTGCGAGAAACAGGACTGGAGGACGATACGATCATCATCTTCCTCAGCGACCACGGAGGCGCTTCAGGCTTCCGCACGCCCAATGGCGCCATTAACTGGCCCTTGCGCGGCGGCAAAATCGATCTCTACGAAGGGGGCGTCCGCGTGCCATTCTTGATTCAGTGGAAGGGCCGATTGCCCGCCGGCAAGACATTCGATCAACCGATCATCCACCTCGACATTCTGCCAACCGTACTCCGCGCTGCTGGCGGCAAGGTGCAACCCGACTGGAAGCTCGACGGCGTTGACCTGTTGCCGCACCTGGAAGGCAAGGTAAAGGCTCCGCCTCACGAAATCCTGTACTGGCGACTCGGTGACCACATGGCCATCCGCAAGGGGGACTGGAAACTCGTCCGCAACGACGGCAAGAAAACCGAGCTGTTCAACCTGGCCGTGGATATCTCCGAGAGCAAAGACCTTTCCGCCAAACACCCGGAGATCGTGCGCGAGCTAGATGCTCACTGGCAGTCATGGAACGCGACCCTGGTCAAGCCCCTCTGGGGTAGCGGTCCACCTGGTGGTGGCAAGTGACTTCCCGCGGTACTGCGAATCGTGGGTACTACTAACCTCATGCCGCTTCTTATGACCAGAAGCGTCGTACGGTTCCTTGTGCTCCAATTTGCGGGGTCGCTCCAGGCCGTTTGCCGATGATTGATGGACTTCCACACGTTGGGCGGTCACACCGACGCGCGTTTGGCTCTCGACATAAACTGCATCGGTTTCATCGACCGAGGCGACGAACAAGCCCGAACCAGAACTATCGGTGGTACTGCTACTAAGCGGAAGCGGCCTCGGTATGAATCCATTGTTCTTGTCCCTCCCTGGCATTTGCACTATCAGTGGTACTGCTAAGCGGAAGCGGCCTCGGTTGGCGTTCCGAGGCCGCGATCAATTGATGGTCAGCTGTCTCTCGGCGCCTCACGCAGCTGCTTTCGGCCGTTGGAGAAGCGATAGGATCAGGGCGATCAGCGTCGCCGGATTGTGGATCGCCGCCAAAATCTCTGGCAGGTTCGCGAACACGACGGCGAGGATGTCCAGCAGCGGCTTGCCGCTTTGCTCCTCGGCGCTACGGATCGCGTCCTGGAGACGACGGTCTTGCAGAATTCGCAGATGCATAGAGTGCTTTCCTCTTGTTGGGGAAAGGTTTACCGCTCTTCTTGGTGGTCGACGCCAGATCGGCGCCGGCCTTTGGTTACGGCTACATGACCGCAGCCCGGGGTTCACCGTCAGCAGTCGGCGACCGAGCTACGGCCTCGCCTCGGCATTGTCGGACAGACCTGCGCGTCGCTTTCTGCTGACGTCCGGCCCGGCGCCTGGCGCAGAAGCTCGCGAATCTCGGCGGGCGTGCCTGGGCTAAAGTCCTTGCGTAAGAACGGGATTCCCGTCGGCGAACCAATCAGCCGCACGAGCAAACGAGGCGTGGAGTTGCCGTTGAACGATTTACCGACATGCACCCACACCGCGTCGGGAAAGCCCTTACGGATTTCCGGCGCATCGTGACATCCCATGCCAACGAGAATGAACAGGGGCTTCTTTTCCGCGTCGGCTCGCTTGATCGCCTCGCCCAGATCGCCAAGGCAGCCGAGGTCGCGTTCCTCCTGACGCTTCTTGAGGTTATCTGCGGCCTTGGTCTTGGCATCGGACGTCGGCAACGCGTTGCGTCTGAGCCCGGCCAACGCAAATGATGCCTTCGCCTTGGCTGTTGCCAACTCCACATCTTGGGCACGACACATGACGGCGCAGGTGAGCGCCATTGCCAAACTAATTCTACTGTATCTCGCGGTTGTTTGGATTTAAGTCTTTTTGTACCATCTCCTTTCGGGAAACGGAATTCACCCAAAGGAGACGTCGATGGAACGACGATTTGCTGCTCGCCTGGAGGAACTGCTCGACGATGCGGCCGTGAAGCCGGCCATTCTGCGCGATATGTTGCCGCGGCTGGAGCGCTTTCTCGAACCGTTCGGGGCGTTGTTGGCAACCACCGAA
>SYHD01000074.1 GCA_005799265.1 Planctomycetia bacterium
AATCGCCGGTGTCTCCTCGGGTCCGTCGCTTGCGCGTCCGGCTAACGGCGATTCTGGCTCGTTTTCATCCTCCTCTGGCTCCTCGGCCAAATTGGCGCCGAAGGGCGTGCGTTTGCCGTAGCCGTTCTCGCAGACCGTCAGAAGGGCGCCGATCGGATCGGTGACGACCATGCCGATAACCAGATCGCCCTCGCCGAGGTTGATCCCCTTGACGCCGTAGGTGTCGCGGCCCATCGGCCGCACGTCCGCTTCGGCGAAGCGGATTGCCATGCCCAGCCGTGTGCTGAGGACGATCTCGTCGCCCGGCTTCGTGTGTACGACCGAGACGAGGGCATCTGCTTCTTCAAGGGCGATGCCGATGATGCCGCCGCTCTTGGGCCGACTGTATTTTTCGAGGGCGGTCTTTTTCACCAGGCCGTTCTTCGTCACCAACATCAAGCAACTCTCGGCATCGAAGCGACGCACCGGGATGACGCTCGAAATCTTCTCGCCTTCCTTGAGCGACAGCACATTGGCGATGGCGCGCCCCGCGCTGGTTCGGCTCATCTGCGGGATGTCGTAAACCTTCAGCCAGTAGAGTTGGCCGCGATCGGTGAAGCAAAGCAAGTAAGCGTGCGTCGAGCAGACGTAGAAGTGCTCGATGAAATCGTCCTCGCGCGTGTCGCCGCCGGAGACGCCCTTGCCGCCGCGATGCTGCGTGCGATAGGTGTTGAGCGGGAGCCGTTTGATGTAGCCGTTGTGGCTGATGGTGACGGCGTTGGTCTCCTCGGTGATGAGGTCTTCGAGCTTGATCTTGCCGAGCTCCTGGTCGATGATCTGCGTCTTGCGTTCTTCGCCGTACTTGTCGCGCAGCGTCTCGGTGTCCTTCTTGATGACGGCGAGGATGTTGCGGTCGTTGCTAAGAAGTTCTTCGTAGCCGCGAATTTGGCCGCGCAGCTCGTTGTATTCCTTGAAGATCTCGTCGCGTTCCAGGGCGGCGAGCTGGCCGAGTTGTAAACGGACGACCGCTTCCGCCTGGGCTTCGCTCATGTGATAGCCCGCGTGCACGCCGATCTCGCGCTGCAAGGCCTGGAAATGATCGGCGCCCAAGGCACGTTCCATCAAGGCGGCCGACACCTCAAGCCCTTGCAATTGCTCCTTGGCGGCGGCCCGGCTTGGCGCGCCGCGGCATATGCGGATCACCTCGTCGAGCGACGAGATGGCGATGAGCTGCCCTTCCAGAATGTGGCTGCGCCGCTTGGCCTCGCGCAACAGATACTCCGTGCGCCGGCGAATCACCTGCACGCGATGGCGCAGGAACTCTTCGAGAATCTGCTTGATCGACAGCGTCCTGGGCCCGCCATCCACAAGGGCGATCATGATGAGGCTGACGGTCTTCTGCAGCGGCGAGAACTGGTAGAGCTGATTGAGCACGAACTCCGCGTCGGCGTCGCGCTTGATGTCGATGACGAGGCGGACGGGTTCGCCGGAGCGTTCACTCGATTCGTCGCGGATGGCCGAGATGCCCTTGATGCGATCTTCCTTCACCAGAGCGGCGATGCCGGTTTCAAGCCGTTCGCGCGTCTGTTGATAAGGGACTTCGTGGATGATGATCTGCGACTTGTTGCCTTCTTCGTTGATCGAGGCGCGGGCGCGCAGGGTGACTTTGCCGCGGCCCGTGCGATAGCCGTCAAGGATGCCCGCCTTGCCGCAGATGATGCCGCCGGTGGGGAAGTCGGGGCCGGGGATGATCTCGATGAGCTGATCGACGGTAACGTCGGGCTCGTCGATGAGCTTGATGATGCCGTTGCAGACTTCGCTGAGGTTGTGCGGCGGAATTTCGGTCGCCATGCCGACGGCGATGCCGTCGCAACCGTTGACGATGAGGTTGGGAAACTTGCTGGGCAACACCAACGGCTCGCGGTATTTACCGTCGTAGTTGTCGATGAAATCGACGGTGTCGCGTTCGAGGTCTTCGAGCATCTCCGCGGCGATCGGCGAGAGCTTGGCCTCGGTGTACCGCATGTGGGCGGGGGGCAGACCTTTGATCGAGCCGAAGTTGCCCTGCGCTTGAATCAAGCGATGGCGCAGGTTCCACCATTGGCCCATGCGGACCAGCGTCGGATAGATCGCCATGTCGCCGTGGGGATGGTAGCGCTTCATCGTCTCGCCGACGATGGCCGCGCATTTGGTGGTGGACGAAGCCGGTCCGAGGCCGAGATCATGCATCGCCAGAAGGATGCGCCGCTGCGATGGTTTGAGGCCGTCGCGCACGTCAGGTAGGGCGCGGCTGACGATGACGCTCATGGCATAGGTGAGGTAGCTATCCTTGAGTTCGTCCTCGATGCGAAGCGGCGGCGGCAGATCGTCGCCCGCGGCCGCACCGGGGCCGGCGGGGGGCACGTCGCTGGGGGGAGGCAGTTCGTCTGGCAAGGCATCCCATCCTTCAGAAAACCTAGGAAATAATGCGGCGAAAACCGCTCTTTGGCTCCCGTCATTTTATGGAAAATCGCACGGGATCACCACCCTTTCGTGGGCTATTTTCGGACGCATTTTGTTTTCTTTTACGCGACGAAGTGATAGCATGACGACGAGCCGCTCGACCGTTTAGCGCTCGCGCCGAATCGACGAAACTCTCGACGTTGGTCAGCGAGCGCTAAACGGTAAGCGGAGGGAAGGCATCAACATGTGGAGGTTGCATATGATTCGTTTCGTACGTCTCTCTCTCATCATCGTCGGTCTGGCCGTGGTTGGCGGACCGGCTCTGGCGCAAGAATCCAAGGCGGCCGTGGCCACGCGCCAGAAGCTCAAGCAAGTCATTGCCGAGCTTGACAGCAAGGACATCGGCACCAAGGCGTTCTTCGAGGACGTCAATCGCGAGCTCGACAAGCCGCTCAACTTTCGCATCGACAATGCCAGCGGCGTGTCCAACAACACCAAGCTGACCTTCAAGGGCAAAAAGATTACCGTCGAGAAGTTGCTCAACGATTTGAGCGACAAGTATGAATTCGGCTGGGTCGTCATCTCCAGCCCCGGCAACAACAAGATCGACGGCTCCGTGGTTATCCGCAAGAGCGACAAAGGCAAGGAACGCGGCTACGAAGCCGGCAAGGCGCCGAAGGAAAAGACCAGCACGTCCGCGCCGGCCGCTCCCGCCGCAAGCCTGCCAATGCTCCTGCGTTTGCAGGCGACCACTTTGATTCGATTCAGCTACCGATCGATCGACTGATGTTTGGTACGAACACCGGAATCGCGCGACCCACGGGCAGAGCCCCGTGGGTTTCTCTTTTTACGCGCTGCCGTGAGTTCCCGTTGGCGGCATCCCCGCCATCTGATACCTTGGCAAGAGGTTTGCGATCATTCATGAGCAACGACGGATGCCTCTGATCCTTCGACCTGATCTGGCGGACGAACAAGGCCTGGTGGCCATCGGCGGTGATCTGCGCCCGCAGACGCTCGTGCGCGCCTATCGCAATGGTATCTTCCCTTGGTACAACGAGGGCGATCCGATCCTCTGGTGGTCGCCGGAGCCGCGCGCGATATTCGAGATGGAGCGCTTCTATATCTCCGCCCGCCTCGCCCGCACCATCCGCGCCGGCAAGTTTCGCCTGACCATCAATCGGGCGTTTCGCGAAGTGATGCTCGGCTGTGCCGACCGCGACTCGACCTGGATCACCCCCGACATGCTCGACGCCTACACGCGCATGCATGAACTCGGCTACGCGCACAGCATCGAAGCGTGGCGCGGCGACTGGCTCGTCGGCGGCGTCTATGGCGTGGCCGTCGGCGGGCTCTTCGCCGGCGAGTCGATGTTTCACCGCGAGCGCGACGCCTCCAAGGTCGCGCTCGCCTATCTGGTGGAGTACCTGCGCGTGCGCGGCTTCGTCCTGTTCGACACCCAGGTGCTCACCGAACACACGGCCAGCCTCGGCGCCCTCGAAATTCCGCGCGACGAGTATCTGACGCGTCTGAAAAACGCGCTGGTCGTGCCGGCGACTTTTGTCTAGGATTGGCGCGTTGCGATCATGCGAAACCCGAAGCGTGCGCGCCGCATTTCTTGTAAGGAGTTGGATGCAATGATTGGCAAATCACTCTGGCTGGGCCCGTTGATCGTGCTGGCGTTGGCCCAAGAATCGACAATCGACAAAGCCAAAAAAGATCTCCAGCGCATGCAAGGCACGTGGAACATGCACGCGCTGGAAATCAACGGCAAGGAAGTCGGCCCGCAGCAGATCGGCAAGACGCAGCTCATCGTCAAGGAGGATGAATACCGCACCAAGGTCAAGGACAAGCTCCTGTCCGGCTTCAAGATCAAGCTCGATCCGAGCAAGGAACCCGCGCACATCGACATGATTATTTCGGAGCCGGGCAGCCCGGACAAGGTCTACAAAGGCATCTACAAGTTCGAAAACGACACGTTCAAGATGTGCCGCGGCAGTAGTCCCGAACAGGAAAGGCCGAGCCAGTTCGCGACCTGGCCGGACACGAACATGTTCGTCGTGACCTGGAAAAAGCAGGCGCAGTGACATTTTTTGTGCCCGAAGCGTTGGCGAAGGAGCGCCGAACCCGTTCACGACGCGGAGCGCCGTGCCACAATGTGGTGCGACGCTCCGTGTCGCATCGGAAACGGGTATTTTTGCCAACGGCCCGTCGCCTAACCCCGTTGACAGTCGCCAATAAATGCCGACGATTGACGTTAGAGGTAATTACCCAGGCGAAAGCGGAGCGTGCATCATGAAGTGGCTTGACGAGTTCAAGAATTTTGTGCAGCGCGGCAACGTCATCGATTTGGCGGTCGCGGTCATTATTGGGGCAGCGTTCAACAAGATCGTCACCTCGCTAGTCACGGAAATGATCATGCCGATCATTGGCATCATCACGAACGGCATCAACATCGCCACCTTGAGCTACAGTTTGCACAATCCGCTAACTGGCGATACGGTGGCGCTCAAGTACGGCAGCTTCCTGCAATCGGTGTTGGACTTCCTCATCATCGCCTTCTGCGTGTTCTGGCTCGTCAAAGGGGTGAATGCGGTGCACAAAAAGGATCCCAAGCCGGAGGAGTTGCCCGCACAAGAGAAATTGCTCGCGGAAATACGTGATTTGCTGAAAACGCAGCAGCCTGGGTCCGAAATCAAAACCAGCACCGGGATCTAATTCGCAACCTGAGATTTGTCATTCATGGGAGGGAAGCATCATGCCGACGGTCAAACTGGTGGACGAAAATACGACCGATCCAAAGGTGCGCGCGATCTTCGCCGACATCAAGGCGACACGAAAGATCGAACGCATACCCAACATCTGGCGCGCCCTGGCTGCCAATCCTGAACATCTGGAGCTGTGCTGGAATCAGGTCAAGGCGATCATGCGGCCCGGCAAACTCGATCTCATGACCAAGGAGATCATCGCCGCGGCCGTCTCCATCACCAACGGCTGCGATTATTGCATCAACTCGCACCTGGCTGCCGCTCAACGGCTTGGCCTCGACGCGGAAGGCATGGGTGAGGTGCTCGCCGTGGTTGGACTGTACAATCAGTTCAACAAACTCGTCTTCGGCCTGCAAATCGACCCCGACGTGTTGCCAAAGGTTGAGGCATGACATGGTTGTTTCGGCGGCGCCCGTTCCTTCGCGTCGATCTGGGGCCGCGTCTCCAGCGGGGCGAGACCGGCCAGCGCTTTCCAACTGCGGAATGATTTCAAAGTCTTCATGGCTTGCTCCTTGTGTGTTGTAATGTCCTGCCATTACATAAAGCGCTTCTTGTGCCAATCTTGCGCAACAAATCGAACAACTCACCAGCGCATCAATCCACGGAAAGACAAGTAATATCCGTAATGCATTGGTTTAAAATGAGTTACATACTGACGTGTTGATCGTTCACTCGGAATTTGTTCCGCAGGTTTGCGATGTCCCATGGATATTTCAATGGCCGGTTATGTCATCGATTTGATAGCAAACCATAGCTGCGGAGATACACGGAAAAAACTGAAAATTTTCTAGAATTTTTCTTGACGGAGATTTCACAAACTATTAACTTCATCGTTGGTGATACCGTAGGGAGGCCACTTTTATCTCCATTCTCCCTCATGCGTTTTTTTATTCGGGCCTGTTTCCGCGCGGAACAGGCCCTTTTTCGTTGTCCGCGGCATGTTCCTCGCGGTTTCCTCGGTATACAATTGGCGAACCGGCGGCGCACGCTCCCGGCTTGCCGTGAAGCGGATTTCGAGTGAGGAACACACGATGTCGGCCCCCATTCGCATCGGCGCGGTCAGCTATCTGAACACCAAGCCGCTCGTCTTCCAGCTGGAGACATTGGCCCCGCAGGCGGAACTCGTCCTCGACTACCCGAGCCGCCTCGCCGATCAGATGACGCGCGGCGAACTCGACGTGGCGCTGATTCCCGTCATCGAGTACTTCCGGGCCGGAATCTATCGCCTCGTCCCCAACATTGCCATCGCCAGTCAAGGGCCGGTCCTGAGCGTGACGCTTTTCAGCCGGACGCCGTGGACCGAGATTCGCCGGGTCGCGCTCGACGAAGGCTCACGCACCAGCGCCGCCCTGACGCAGGTCCTGCTGCGCAAGAAGTACAGCGTCCAGGCAGAGATTTGCCCGCTGCCCCTGGATCGCGCGGCCGAGGATGTGGAAGCCGACGCCGTGCTCCTGATCGGCGACCGGGCGATGCACGCGTGTTTGCCGGGCTTCCGTTATGCGTTCGATCTCGGCCAGGAATGGCACGACTGGACGGGCCTGCCATTCGTCTACGCGGCCTGGGCGGTGCGCGACGGCGTCGAGCTGGGTCCGGTCGTGGAGGCGTTGCATGAGGCGAAGCGGCGTGGCATCGACAACGCGGGGCTGATTGCGGCGCGCGAGGCGCCGCACCTTGGACTCGACGCGGGTTTCTGCCGGCGCTATTTGGCGAATATCATTCGCTTCGATCTGGGTCCGCGCGAGCTTGCCGGTCTGCAACACTATTACACTCTGGCGAGCGAACTCGGCCTGGCGCGGCGAGGCGTACAAGTCAAACTCTACGCGACGCCCGAATTGGCGATGCCTTGACAGGCGCGTCGGGGAGACGCGGAGTGGCTTCAAATGGAAGTGGTCCGGTCACGGAGTGACCGGACCATACGAATATGACCTACTAGCAATTTTCTCCTTGTCTTCCCATCGTCTTGTCTTCTCTCAAGCGACCTTGCCGATTTTGTCAGAAGATCCCAGCAATTCCGATACTTGCAAAGGATCAACCATTCACAAAACGCAACAATTTCTCAAGAGGGCCGGCGCGGTGGGAGAAACTCGGTAAGCTAAATTGAAGAAAGGCATTGCTCGCGGGCCAACGATGCGGGAAGATGGAGAGTGATTGGCATTTGCGAAGATTTGCCACGGTCGGCCGCTCGCAACAGTAGGTCCTATCTTGCGGGTTATCGCGAAGATTCCTTTGATCGCAAACATGCCAGGTGGAGTGTCCAGCGATGGCGAAACGAACACAGCGGGATGATGATCAGGGAAAAAAACCGGACGCCGCCGCAGAGCCGCCGCGCACGCCGCGTCCCGGTGTCAAGTCTCCACCCACTCCCCAGGTCGCGCCTGCGAACCAGGAGGTGGAGGAGGTGGTCGCCGCCGCGCAGCCGCCGCGCACGCCGCGTCCCGGCGTCAAGTCTCCTCCCACTCCTCAGGTCGTCCCCGCGAGCTTGGCGGTGGACGCGACCGGGGCGGACGTGGCGGTGGCCGACGCAATGCTGACCCCGCCGGTGGCGGTGCCCGACTCCGCCGTGGTCGCTGGTTTGCTGGAAATCTCCCCGCTGGCGCAGATGGCTGCCGATGCTTTCGAGGATGTCCACGCGATCGGCGAATCGGACGTGTTTCTTGGCGTGGAAGTCGAAGAAACGCCCGCGACCAAGGCCGAGACTCCCGCACCGCAGCCTCACCCATCCCAGCCGGTTTCGGACGTGTTCCTCGTGGAGGACGCGGTTCCTGCCGATGAAACGAAGGCTGGGTTCTCCGGCGCGCGCTGGCAACCGACGACGGGTATCGCGCTGTCGGACTCGCTAGAGCAATCGGACGAGCCGGCGCCGAGCGTCGCGCCCCTGTCGGATGTTCATCTGGCGGATTTGTTCGACGAGCCGAGCGCGCCCGTGGCCGCCGAGGAATCCGTGGCCGCCCAGGAGATCGAAGCGGCGGCCCCCGATTCCGCGCTAAAGGCCGAGGACGACATTTTCGGAACGGAGATTTCCGAGGTCTCCGCGCCAGTAGAGAGCGCGTCGGCGTCGGACGTCGACGTCAGCGCCGAAAGCCCCGATGAGTTCGCCGAGGTCGTGTCACCGTCCGATGTGAACGTGCTCGGCAGAACCTCGGCGGCGACCGATGTCGCGCCGGTCGAGCCGATCGCCGAGGCGCCGCCCGCCGACGTTATCGCCGCGGAACCCGCCGTGCACGAATCGGCGTCGCTGTCGGATATCGTCGCCGTCGAGGATGCGGCCGGTGATTCCGCGCCCATGTCCGACGTGCCCGTCCCGGATGAAGCTGGCGCGGATGCAGCGCCGCAGTCTGACGTGTTCGGCGACGCGGAAACGGCGGCCGAGGGCGCCCCGCGGTCGGACGTTTTCGGCGTCGAAGGAAGCGCGGAAGAAGTGGCTCCCGCGTCAGACGTGTTCATGGCCGAAATCATTCCCGCTGAAGAGGCGGTTGAGGAAGCCGCGCCGTTGTCTGACGTTTCGGTCTCCGAAGAGGCGGTTGAGGAGGCCGCGCCGCTGTCTGACGTTTCGGTCTCCGAAGAGGCGGTTGAGGAAGCCGCGCCGTTGTCTGACGTTGCGGTCTCCGAAGAGGCGGTTGAGGAAGCCGCGCCGTTGTCTGACGTTGCAGTCTCCGAAGAGGCGGTTGAGGAAGCCGCGCCGTTGTCTGACGTTGCAGTCTCCGAAGAGGTCGTCGCGCCTGCTGCACCCTTATCCGATGTTGCGGTCTCGGAATGGCTGGTCGATGAGGCGGTCCCGGTGTCCGATACCGCGTACACGGAAGAGGCCGTTGCCGAGGCCGCGCCGGTCTCGGATATCACCAGGGCGGAGGAAATCGTCGAAGAGGCCTTGCCAGATTCCGATGTCACGCAGGCGGAGGAAGTTGTTGAGGAAGCAGCGCCGACCGCCGATGGCACGCTGGCAGAAGAAGCGGCAGCAGAGGCCGCGCCAGTTTCCGATGTTGCCGTCTCGGAATGGATGATCGATGAGGCCGCGCCGCTTCCCGAGGTCTTGCCGTCGGAAGAAGCCGTCGCCGAGGCCGCGCCGGTCTCCGAAATGGTGCAATTGGACGAGGCCGTTGCAGAAGCCGCGCCGCTTCCCGAGGTCTTGCCGTCGGAAGAAGTAATCACCGAGGCCGCGCCAGTTTCCGATGTTGCCGTCTCGGAATGGATGATCGATGAGGCCGCGCCG
>SYHD01000009.1 GCA_005799265.1 Planctomycetia bacterium
GGTCGATGACGCGATCGTCGTCGTCGAGGCGGTCGAGCATCACATCGAGCTTGGGCTGCCGCCGCGTCTGGCCACGATCAAGGCGATGGAGCAGGTGTCCGGGCCGGTCATCGCGGTCGGGCTGGTCTTGAGCGCCGTGTTCGTGCCATGCGCCTTCATCAGCGGCGTGACGGGGCAGTTCTTTCGACAGTTCGCGATGACGATTGCCGTCTCGACGATCATCTCGGCGTTCAACTCGCTGACGTTGAGCCCCGCGCTGGCGGCGATTCTCTTGAAGCCTCGCCATGCGGAAAGGCGCGACGTGCTGCCGCAGTTCGCCTTCGTGCTGCTCGGCGGCTGGATGGGATGGCAAGCAGCGGTCGGCATCGTAGGCGTCACGCTCCGCGTGACGGAACTTCCTCACGCGGAGCGTGAGGTCTACGATCTGTGGCTGCCTGCTGGCTGCTGCCTGCTCTCGGCTGGGCTGGGCTGGGCGTTGGGGCGCCCGCTCAACTGGCTGCTCGGCTGGTCATTCGCACTCTTCAACCGCGGCTTCTTGTGGTCCACGGGGTACTACACGCGCGCCGTCGGCTGGGCCCTGCGCGGGGCCGCGCTCGTGATCGTCGTCTACGCAGGGCTTCTCGGCCTGACGATGTGGAGTCATAATCAGTTGCCGCGCGGGTTCATTCCGAGTCAGGACATGGGCTACCTGATGATCAACGTGCAGCTTCCCGACGCCGCCTCGATGGAGCGAACGCGCAAGGTGATGGACCGCGTCGAGGAGATCGCCCACGAGACGCCCGGCATCAGCCACACCTCGGCGATGACCGGCACCTCGCTGGTCTTGAACGCCGGCGGGTCGAACTTCGGCTCGCTTTTCGTCATGTTCGATGACTTCAAGAACCGGCGCAGCGTGGAGCTTTACAGCGAGAGCATCATCGCCAACCTGCGCCAACGCTTTGACAAGGAAATGCTCGAGGCGCAGGTGACCGTGTTCGCGCCGCCGCCCGTGCGCGGCGTCGGCCGGGCGGGCGGCTTCAAGATCATGATCCAGGATCGCGGCGATCAAGGACCGCGCGCGCTGCAAGGCTACGTGGAAAACCTCGTCGAGCGCGGCAACAACCTGGCCTACGACGACGCGGGCACGCTCATCATGCCCAAGAAACGCAAGGACAAGGCGCCCCCCGGCAGCCAGAAGGCGCTCACCGGGCTTTCCTCCGTCTTCCGGGCCAACGTCCCGTCGCTTTTTGTCGATGTCAATCGCACGCAGGCGATGGCGATGCAAGTCCCGCTCGACGAGGCGTTTCGCACGCTGCAAGTTTACCTCGGCTCGTCCTACGTCAACGATTTCAATCTTTATGGCCGAACCTGGCAGGTGATCCTGCAAGCCGACTCGCCTTTTCGCGATCGCGTCGATGACGTGCGCCGCTTGAAGGTGCGCAACAAGAAAGGGGAGATGGTTCCCCTGGGGGCGTTCATGACCGTGCAGGAAGTCAGCGGCCCGCTGGTGCTGATGCGCTACAACATGCACCCGGCGGCGCCGATCACCGGCAACGCGGGGCCGGGCGTCAGTTCGGGCGAGGCGCTCGAAACGATGCAAAAGCTCGCCGAGAGCCAGCTCCCCGACAGCATGTCGTACGAATGGACCGAGCTGGCGTATCTCGAAGTCAAGTCGGGCAGTACGGCGATGATCATCTTCGTCTTCGCCGTCGTCATGGTGTTCCTGGTACTGGCGGCCCAATACGAGAGCTGGTCGCTGCCGCTCGCCGTGATCCTCGTCGTGCCGATGTGCATTCTGTGCGCGCTGGCGGGCGTGGCGTTCGCGCGGCACGACATCAATATCTTCACGCAGGTCGGGTTCGTCGTTCTGGTCGGTCTGGCGTCGAAGAACGCGATCCTGATCGTCGAATTCGCCAAGCACCTGCGTGAATCGGGCGTCGACCGGCGCGCTGCGACCCTCGAAGCGTGTCGGCTCAGGTTGCGGCCAATCGTGATGACCTCCCTGGCGTTCATCCTCGGCGTCATCCCGCTGCTCGTGTCGCGCGGCGCCGGCGCGGAGATGCGTCGGACTTTGGGCACGGCAGTCTTCAGCGGCATGCTCGGCGTGACCATCTTCGGGCTATTCTTGACGCCGGTGTTCTTTTACGTTATCGATTCGGCGGGGGAATCGCGGTTCTTGGCGTCGCCGACCGCGCGCGCGATTGCGTGGGCCTTGTTGTGGCCGATGCGGATTCCGATGATACTGGTGAGGCTGGGGCAACGTTAGGCCGGTTCTTGTTGAGCGCTCGCGGAGAAGCGCGGCGTGATTGGCGCTTCTCCGCGAGCGCTCAACAAAAATCGGGGCGGGGAGGGATTACGTGTTCTCGCGTTTCTTCATTGACCGACCGATCTTCGCATCGGTACTGGCGATCATCAAGGTACTGGCGGGCGGAATCGCCGTTATCGGATTGTCGATTGCGCAGTACCCGGAGATCACCCCGCCGACGGTGGAGATCTCGGCGTCCTATCCTGGCGCTAACGCAGAAGTGTTGGCGGCAACCGTCGCCTCGCCGCTCGAGGAACAAGTCAACGGCGTCGATGGGATGCTTTACATGTCGTCGCAATGCACCAACGACGGCAGCTACTCCTGCTCGGTGACGTTCAGGCACGGCATCGACCTCAATATGGCTCAAGTTCTCGTGCAAAACCGCATCGGCCTGGCGCAGCAGCGCTTGCCCGAATTGGTCAAGCGCAAGGGGGTGTCGGTCAAGAAAAAATCGCCGACGGTGTTGATGATCGTCAATCTCTATTCGCCGCTGGGGACGCAAAAGGACCTGGATTTGAGCAACTACGCGACGATCCAGATCCGCGACGAGCTGGCGCGGATCGACGGCGTAGGCGACATCACCTATCTCGGCCAGCGCGACTTCAGCATGCGCATCTGGCTCGACCCGCAGAAGATGGCGGCCAAACGGCTGTCCACCAGCGACGTCGTCGCCGCCATTCAGCAGCAAAACGCCCAGGTCGCCGCCGGCGCGATCGGCTCGCCGCCGATGCCGAGGGGACAGATATTTCAGTTCACGATGACCACGCTCGGCCGGCTTGCCGAGGCTGCCCAGTTCGAGGACATGATTGTCAAGGCGGATGCCGACCGCATTGTCCGCATGCGCGACATCGCCAACATCGAGCTCGACGCCCAGAACTACGATCAGATCTGCACGATGGATCAAAAGCCGTCGGTGGCCCTGTCGATCTATCAACTCCCCGGCAGCAATGCGATCAAGACGGCCAAGCTCGTGCGCGCCAAGATGGAGGAGCTGAAAAAGAACTTCAAGAACGACGTCGATTACGCCATCGTCTACGATACGACACCGGTCATTCAGGAATCGATCAACGAGGTTTTCAAGACCCTCCTTGACGCCGTCATTCTGGTGGCGTTTGTCGTACTGCTGTTCTTGCAAAACTGGCGATCGGCCCTCATCCCGTTCTTGGCGGTGCCGGTCGCCATCATTGGCACGTTCGCGGTCATGTGGGCGATGGGCTTCAGCCTCAATAATCTCACGCTCTTCGGGCTGGTGCTGGCGATTGGCA
>SYHD01000075.1 GCA_005799265.1 Planctomycetia bacterium
GCGCGATGGTCGGGGCGCCGTTCGCGAACTTGCTCATGGGGATCTTCAAGAGCGATACGTCCGTCGGCGTCTGGCAGACATTCCTCGTTCTCGGCGTGATCTACATCATCGCCATGACACTCGGTGCTCTCGGCTATCGGGTGCCGCCGACGGGATGGTCGCCGAATGCAGCAAACCGTAGTCAGCAAGCGGCGGGCAGCGAACCGCAACAATCCATAAGCGTTGAGTTTGGCCGGTACGTGCCGGTGACACGGGTCCATCGCACGCCGCAGTTCTGGCTGGCCTGGGGAGTGCTGTGCTTGAATGTGTCCGCGGGAATCGGTGTGCTCGGCATGGCGTCGCCGATGATCCAGGAAATGTTCGGCGGCCGGCTCATCGGCATCGAGACACCGCTCGACGGCCTCACGCCAACGCAGAAGGAGCGCGTCGCAGCGATCGGCGCCGCCTTTGCCGCCCTCTTGTCGCTATTCAATATTCTCGGCCGGATCGCCTGGGCGTCGTTCTCCGACTACGCCGGGCGTAATGCCACCTACGCGATTTTCTTTCTGTTCGGCGCATGCCTTTACGCATTGATCCCGTGGACCGGCCAGACGAAGAACGTCGTCCTGTTTGTCACGGTCTGCTGCGTGATCTTGACGATGTACGGCGGCGGCTTCGCTGCTATTCCCGCATACCTGGCGGACCTGTTCGGCCCACGACACATCTCGGCGATTCACGGCCAACTATTGACGGCTTGGTCGGTCGCCGGCATTCTCGGTCCGGTTGCCGTCAATTACATGCGCGACTGGCAGCGCGCGCGCGGCCTGCCGGCTTCCGAAGCGTATGATGCGACCATGTATTTGCTGGCCGGGGCCTTGCTCGTCGGCCTCGCCTGTAACTTGCTGATCCGACCCGTCGACTCCAGCCATTTCGAGAAAATCGAGGAGCCGGACGCGCAACGAACTGTCGTCACGGCGACTTCGGTCGTTCCGGTGACGCTGGCCGGGAACGGTCAGAATTGGCTCGTGATCTTGGCCTGGACGGCCGTGGGCGTCCCCATGCTATGGGGGATGTGGAACACGCTGAACACGGCCAGGGCATTTTTCGACTGACGATTCGCGTTAGATGTCGGGGACAGAAAAATCGATGGTGCCCGAATCGATCATCTCAGGGTCGATTTTTCTTGCGATTCGTGTCCGCTCGGTTAGAATCAATCTTCATACCTACCGAACGAGATTCTAATTCGTTCCATCTGTGTGATCGTCACAAAGAGGACTCTCCATGCAACGCCTTCGCTGGATCGCTTTCGCGTTCGTCGTCGCTTCACTTGCCTGGCTGCCGGCCCTGGGACAGCAGAAAAAAGAAGAGTTGTTCCTTGACCCCATCGACGTCAAGGCCCCGCACATCTCGACCGACAAATCGGTCAAGTACGATTACGACATCGTCTATGTTCGTACGCCGCGCAAGGGGGACAAAGCGAGCAGTCGCTGGACCGAGATAGCGCATCCGACGATCATGGACGCACAGGGCGATCTGATGCTCCTGCATCCTGACGGCAAGGAAGAGGTCCTCGTCGAAGGCGGCGCCGACGGCTCCGTGACCGATCCCTACGTCTCCTTCGATGGGCAGTGGGTCTTCTACTCGCACCTCAAGGGGCTGAAAGGAACCAGCCAACACGGGCAGCCGCCGTTTCAAGGCGCCGACATCTTCAAGATCAACGTCAAGACGAAGAAGATCGTTCAGCTCACGCATCAAGAATGGACGCCGAACACCGGAGCCGCGAAATGGGCGACCACGATGCGCAAGGGGGAGAAGGACACGACCTGGTTGAATTATGGTGCGCTCAACATGGGCCCCTGCCCTCTTCCCGGCGGCAAGGTGATCTTTACCTCGAACCGCAACGCCTTCAAGCCGCCGCGGCATCCGTCGCCGTGCCTGCAACTTTTCACCATGGACGACGACGGCAAGAACGTCGAGATGATCGGCCATCTCAACATCGGCATGGCGCTGCACCCCGTCATCCTCAAAGACGGCCGGGTGATCTTCAGCTCGCTCGAATCGCAGGGGTTGAGGTCGGGCATTCTCTGGGGCCTCTGGCAGATCAATCCCGACGGCACGAACTGGGGCCCGGTCCTCAGCGCGCTCTTGCCGGGCGAAGGGGCGCCGAACGCGTTCCACTTCCAGTCGCAGATTTCCGACGAATCGATCATCGCCGAGGAGTATTACAATCAGAACAACAGCGGCTTCGGCGGCTATTACAAGATTCCGCCGCAAGTGCCTGAGAAGTACACCAGTTTCGGCCCCGGCTGGACTGGCGACCCACGCAATCCGCCCCTGCGCAACGGGCGATTCGCCAACGGTCGCGGCAAGTACTCGCGGCTGCCGTTCAGCCCGTACGGCATCGAATCGTTCACCCGTTTCGCGAACTTCGGCGAAGGCCCGGCCGACCCGGCCGTCCGCACCGACAAGGATTCGCCGGCCGTAGGTAAAGTTACCCATCCGTCCGGGGCGCCCGACAATCACCTGTTGACCTGCTACACGCCCGGCCCCGCCAACCATCAGTATGCCCATTACCCGATGCCCGACGGCGGCCTCTATCTCATCAAGGACGGCAAGGCCATCGACGAACCCGCGCAGATGCGGCTCATCAAGAACGATCCCAATTACAACGAGCAATGGCCGCGCGCCGTCGTCCCGTACAAGCGCATCTTCGGCGTCGATCAACCAAGGCAGCTAACGCCGCTCGCCAACGACGGCAAGCTGTCCAAGCACTTGCCGGAAGGGACGCCGTACGGACTCGTCGGCACGTCGAGCTTCTACAAGCGTGAAAGCTACCCCGGCGGCGCGGTCCCGCCTGGCAGCGTCACCGCGAGTTACGCCGGCAAGAAGGTCGGCGGCTACGAGGGACTCGATCCGTTCAACACCTCGGAGAACGGCGCATCGATGAACTGGGTCAACCAGGGATCCGACGCGGGCCGCTACTCGAACGACGACATTCACGCCGTCCGCATCCTCGTCATGGAGCCGACGACCGATCGTCAACAGGGTTACAAATCGGGCCGGCGCTTCTTTAGCCACGCCCAGGAACGCCTGCGCGTGCTCGGCGAGATTCCGCTGCGTCATTTCGTCCAAAGCCCAGGGACGGCTGTCCCTGGGCTATCGCAACCGCTCGATCCCGACAACAATCCCGACACGAGTTTCCTCGCCAAGATCCCCGCCGACGTCGCGTTCACGTTCCAGACACTCGATAAGCACGGCATGGTTCTCAATATGGCCCAGACGTGGCATCAGGTGCGTTCCGGCGAAATCCGCAACGACTGCGGCGGCTGCCACGCCCACAGCCAGCAGCCGACGCGGTTCGAAAAAACCGCAGCCGCCAAGCTCGACTATCAGGTGTTCGATCTGACCACGAAGACGCCCCTCTTGACGACGAAGGCGAAGGACGAATCCAAGCGTCAGTGGGACGCCAAAAACGAGACTGGCCTGCGTTACGAGACGAGCGTCAAGAACGTCGAATACCATCGCGACATCAAGCCGCTGCTCGACCGTAGTTGCGTCGCGTGCCACACGACGAACGGCGGGCGTGAGCCCGCTGGTAAGCTCGTCCTCGACGACGACAAGATCATGCAAGTCCCGAATCGCCCGAGCGTTCCCGGCACCTACTATCGCCTCGCCATGGATAGCCCGGCCAAGTTCGGCTACAAGCCGGTCATCCCCGCCCAGCAATGGCGGCAAACGAATGCATCGCGCTACATCCGCGAGTTCCAGTCACGCCGCAGCCTGCTAACGTGGAAGCTCTACGGCCAACGCCTCGACGGCTGGTCGAACGACGACTTCCCAACGGAAACGATCCCCGGCGACCCCAACACGCTGATGCAAAAGGGCAATGCTATCGCCAACACGCCGCAGAATCGCAACTTGGCTGACCTCGATTACATCGGCCCGATGTGCCCGCCGCCGGGAGGCAAGGTCCCAGCGTTGACGGATGAAGAGAAGCTCACCTTCGTCCGCTGGATCGATCTCGGCTGCCCGATCGATCTCGACTACGATCCTGCTGCGCCGCAAGCGAGGGGCCACGGCTGGATGCTCGACGACAACCGCCCGACGCTGACTTTGACCGAACCGCGGCCAAACGCAAATGCGCCGCTGACGCGCATCCTCGTCGGCATGCACGATTACTACACCGGCCTCGACGCGGCGGCGTTCACCGTTACAGCCGACTTCGCGATTGACGGCGTCAAACCCGGCGATAACCTGGCGTCCAAGTTCAAGCCCGCGAGCCAGGGCGTCATGGAGTACCGCTTCGCGCAGCCGCTGACGATGCTCACAGTCGGCACGCTCACGGTGTCGGTGCGCGATCGCGAGGGCAACGTGACGCGCATCACACGCTCGATCTCAGTCAAGAAGTGAGCCATCGTTCGTTTAGCGTTCGCGCCGCGCGAACGCTAAACGGAATCCGGCGAAACGTATATCATGACAGCATGCGTGAATTGCTTGCCGAACTGAATCGCACCATCGCCGGCGGCCGGCCGTGCGTCTATTGCTCCGTCGTCGAGACGCGCGGCTCCACGCCGCAGAAGGCCGGCGCCGCCATGCTCGTTTTCCCCGACGGACGCCAGGTCGGCACCCTCGGCGGCGGCTGCGTCGAGGCCGAGGTCAAACGGCAAGCGCTCGGCACCCTCTCCAGCGACGGCGCGACAAAGACGGATGTGCTGACGTTCTGCCTCGACGACAACTACGGCTGGGACGACGGCCTGATCTGCGGCGGCCGCATGAGCATTTTAGCCGACCCGATCAACGCCGCGTCCCTACGGTTGCGTGCCTACTATCAGCACTTCCATCACCTCGTCGAAACCGGCGCCGGCTGCACCGAAGCCGTCGTCATTGCGCCCGAATCCGCGCCGATCGGCAGCCGCTATCTCTTCGATGTCGCGGGCACGTTGATCGACCAGCTCGGCGATGCGCCGCTCCCCGAGGTCGTGCGTCAAGGGCTGATCCCGCTAACGAAACGGCCCAAGCCCTGGCATCAGAATGGCGTCGCCTATTTGCCGGTGTTGCCGCGCGTCACGCTTCTGATCGTCGGCGGCGGACACGTCGGCCAGGCGGTGGCGAAGCTCGGCAGCGACGTCGATTTCGACATCTGGGTCCTCGACGACCGCGCCGCCTACGCCAATGCCACGCGCTTCCCGTCCGCATCCCGCCATCTCGTCGGCGACATCGGCCAATCGCTGAGCGGCCTCGCGACCGAAATCACGTCGGCAGTCTACGCTCTCATCATCACGCGCGGCCACGCCCACGACGAAGAAGCCCTCTTCCACCTGGCGACCACCAATGCGGGCTACGTCGGCATGATCGGCAGCAAACGCAAAATCAAGCTCATCTACGAAGACCTGCGCGCGCGCGGCATCCCGCCTGCCGCCCTGGAAAAGGTGCACGCCCCGCTCGGCTTCCACATCGGCTCGCAGACCGTCCCCGAAATCGCCGTCAGCATCGTCGCCGAACTCATTGCCTGCCGCAACCTCGGCGCGACGATCCCGGCGGCCCGGCTCCACGTGAAACTCTGATGCGGCGGCGCTGAGCTTGCAAACGGCTACCGCCTCTCCCGCGCATCTGTACAATTTCTCTCGGCGAACAATTATCGACTCATTCAAAGGAAGCTCTCGTCATGCGCAAGATCCAGATCGGCAACTCCGCGGAAAACGTCGTCGAACGGGCCGACTATCCGCCTGAACGCATCAAGGCGATCCTGGGCGGCGAAACCGTCGCCGTCCTCGGCTATGGCGTCCAGGGCCGCGGGCAATCGCTCAACATGAAAGACAACGGCGTCAACGTCGTCATCGGCCTGCGCGATCAGAAAGGCAAAGGCTGGGACCTCGCGCAGCAGGACGGCTGGGTCCCCGGCAAGACGCTCCTCTCGCTCGAAGAAGCGACCACGCGCGGCTCTATTATCCAGTACCTCCTCTCCGACGCCGGTCAAAAAGATCAATGGCCCAAGCTCAAGCCGCTGCTCACCGCCGGCAAGGCGCTGTACTTTTCGCACGGCTTTAGCATCGTCTACAAGGAGCAGACCGGCGTCATTCCCCCCAAGGACATCGACGTGGTCCTGGTCGCGCCCAAAGGATCCGGAACTACGGTTCGCCGACTGTTCCTCGAAGGCAAGGGCATCAACGCCAGCTACGCCATCCATCAGGACGCGACCGGCAAAGCCCTCGATCGCTGTCTCGCCACGGGCATCGCCATCGGCTCCGGTTATATGTTCGAGACGACCTTTCAAAAGGAAGTCTTCTCGGACCTCACCGGCGAACGCGGCGTCCTCATGGGCGCGATCTACGGCCTGTGGCTCGCCCAGTATGAAGTGCTGCGCGAGCACGGCCATTCGCCGTCGGAAGCGTTCAACGAGACTGTCGAGGAGGCGACGCAATCGCTCTATCCTTTAATCGCGGAAAATGGCATGGACTGGATGTACGCCAACTGCTCGACAACGGCGCAGCGCGGCGCCCTCGACTGGTTCAAGAAATTCCGCGACGCGACCAAGCCGACCTTCGAGAAGCTGTACCAGAGCGTCGCCAGCGGCGAGGAGACGAAACGCGTGCTCGACGTGAATAGCAAGCCCGACTATCGCGAGCAGCTCGAAAAGGAGCTGCGCGAAGTCGCCGCCAGCGAGTTGTGGCAAGCGGGCACGGTGGTGCGCTCGCTACGGCCGGAACGGGCGGCGAAGTCGAAGGGGTGAACGATTGCAGAGTGCAGATTTAGAATGCAGGTGAAGAATGCCCCAAGTCTTGATGACGGATGAGGCGTTCGACCAATTCGACGCGCTGCCGAAGAAAATCAAGGAGCGTGTTCGGAAACTGACCAAACGCCTGGAATCTTGGCCAGTCGTTAGCGGCGTCAAAGCCCTCTCGGGTAAACTGGCCGGCTGGTATCGGATTCGGACCGGCGATTATCGGGTACGCTTTCGCGTCGATGGCGAGATGATCACAATCGACAAGATCGGCCATCGAAAGGACATTTATGAGGACTAAATCTCCGCAGCCGCAGTACCTCACAATCGCCGGCAAGCGCGTAGTTGTTTTGGAAATGGACGATTACGAACAATTGGCCCAAAAAGCCGACGTGTGGGAACCGCCCATGCCCGAGCGCGACGCCGACGGCAAATATCCAGCATTGAAAGCGATGGCCGTCTCGTTGGCGCGTGATATCCTTCGCTCGCGCCGACGCCTGGGCATGTCGCAAAATGAACTCGCCCGGCGCGCTCGGATTTCTCGACAGACCCTCGGCCGCATTGAGCGGGCAACTAGTAAGCCCAATACGAAGGTCATCGACAGAATCGATCAGGCGCTGAAGCAAGCCGAAGCCGCAAGCAAAGGATGATTGCAAACGGCAAATCACTCGCGGTAGAATCAACTCCGTCAAACCCTGGGATGATCGCCGCGATTCCCAGAGGCTCCTCGCGTGCGGAGTTCCCCCAATGCACTTCACCCGTCTTTGCGCGACATTCATCCTGCTCGGCAGCTCGGCAGGCGCGCAGCCGCCGAGCCAATCTCCCAAGAAAATAGAGCATCTCATCGCCGAGGCCCATCAGCGCATGGGGCAACGTGTCGAAACCAAGAACTTCCATGAAAAAATGCTGTTCGCGAAGTTCTTGCGCTTGCTTGAAAAGGAGCTTTCAAAGGATACGAAATTCTCGATTCACTTTGAGCGCGAGGCGTTCGGCAAGGACGTGGACAGGATACTGAGCGAGGAAATCGCACTCCCGGAATTCCCGGCGCGAATGAATGCCTTCATCGCGCTGCGGCTGGCTCTTGCGCAGACCCACGCAGGCAAACACCTAATCGAGTTCACGGCGCGGCCCGGCACGCTTGTCATCACGACGCGCGATCGAGCACTGTTCACCGTGACTTACGAGATCGGCGACTTGCTCAAGCACACCAGCTACCTCGATGAGACTATTCGCAACGGGAAGCTGCTCGGCGGCGTCTTTTTTCTGCTCGGCCCCAACCCGACCGATCCCGAGGTGCGCGCCGACCCGGCCAAACCCGAGGAATGGATCGTCCAGCATGTCATGGCGTGCGGCAGCCCGGATCGTTCCCGCTGGCGCGACGGCAAGCCGCCAAGCACCTTGCAAGTCGTCAACGGCACCAAGCTCATCGTCCACACGGCCCCGAGCGTTCATGAAGAAATCAGTCAGCTCTTGGCGATGATGCGAAGACTCTTCGATGTTGCCGTGGTCATGTCCGCCAAGGTCTATGAGCTCGATCACAAGGAATACGCCTCCCAATTCGCCGCCAGTTTCGTTGCTTCCAAGGACAAGTCGGCTCGCCGGCTTGTATCCACCGTCACGAACGCGCAATGGAAACTATTGCAGTCGCGCAAGCCGATCCTCGAAAGCGATCCCGACAAGCTGCGGCCCAATGCCCGCGCCGCTTTTCTCGCGCGCAAGAATGTTTACCAATATCAAGCCAGGCCAGGCGATGCCAATCCCACGCTCGCCTTCGAGGGATTTTTCTTTTCGGTCCGGCCTATCATCAGTCCGGACCGGCGCTGTCTGCGGCTCGAGCTGTTCCACGAAGTCGAACAACTCGTCAAGCTAACGAAAGGCACGATGATCGAGCTGAAAACCGGCAAGGAGCTGCCTATCGAGTTGCCGAATGTGCGCAAGAGCACCGCATCCGGCACGATCGAAATCCATGACGGCCAGCCGATTCTGCTGGCAATCGACTATCGGCCGAAAGACAAGGTATGGCTGGTTGTCGCCGAACCGCGCATTTACATCGAAGTAGAGGAAGAACAGTTACGCAAGGGCTCGATCAAACGCATGCCGCCGGCGGATGAGAAACCCGCGCCGTCCGAACCACCAGAGCCGCCGCCGGTGCATGAGAAGCCACCGCCGCCGCCCATGCCATTGCCCGATGAGGAAGATGTGAAACAGATCCTTCAGGCGGTGATCGAGAGCGTGCTGACCGATCCTGAAATCAAGGACTTCCGCGATTTTTATGGTGTGCCGGGGGACAACAAGTTTGCCCTGGTCAGCGGGCGGCATTTCGATTGGCCGAAAAAGTTTCGCCCCGCGATTGCGGGCATGATTCAAGAACAATCCACGGATTCGAACCGCTGTCCTGGATTTCGCCCGAGGCTCATGGGCATTCGCATCGATGGCTTGGACTTGAAGGCGCTCAAAGCCGGCGCGAAAGAAGTCGACGTCGGAATTGCCGTCGAGAATGTGGGCGGGGCTTTTCCCAACGGAGTTATCGGCGGAGGTCGCGTGTCTTTTGTTGCGCATCGCGACGGGACGCAGTGGAAAGCAAAATGGACGCAGATCGAAGACTAAGAGAAATTTGTAATATTTGCAAAAATCCTCTTGACGCCCGAATGCTCTTGGGTTATGTTCAGCCAGTTCGATTCGGCCTCTTCTCTGTTCCGGCCCCACAGTTTCGCTTCTCGCGGACTGTGGGGTTTTTTCACCGCTTTATCTGCCCGCATGGGTTCTCGAGTCGTTTTTTTTTCGCAACGCCTTTTGCATAAAGACGTTACGTATAACATTGCTCGGTCGCCGGCGTTTTCGTATTTTTCGGGTTCGGAACGCGGATATAATTAAAAAACCTTTCGGGGCGGTTGGATGGATTCTGGTCAAGGAGCTTTGCCATGTTGTCGCAAGAATCGATTCGCGAATTGAAATACTCGTGGCTGCCCAACGTCACGGATATCGGGCTGGATCGGCTCATTGACCTTCTGGAGAAGGGGAGCCCGCTCCTCATTCATGGCAGCTTCACACGCAGTGTGCCGATGGGCTGCTTGGCTACGCATATCGCCTGGAACCATCCGCGCACGGCAAAACAGACGCTCGACGCGGGCATCTGCTGGCTCAACCACGTGGCCGGCCTCAACCCGGCCACGTCGCACGTCATCCGCGAGTGGGACCGCTCGGCTGAATGCGATTACGAAATTCGCTGCGCGCTGGCAGATATCTTCAAGGCCGAGCGTAGATCCCGCTTGCAGCTGAATACCAAGGTTGTAGGTAATCGTCTCGATGATCTGGTGGCCGTCTGAGCTTGAGCCAAGGGCAAAGTAAAAAGTGAGGGCATGCTTTTTTCCTTTCTGGAATTGCCATGCTTGAGCGCGTTCTCGAACCGGAAGTGATGGATTCCGCGGAGGAAGCCCGCGATTACGATGCGATGGACCATTCGCACGTCAATCAGCTGTTCGTCAGCGACCTTCTCCAGCTGCGGAGCGAAATCAACAACGCTCTCGACGTCGGTTCCGGCACCGCGCAAATCCCGATCGAGTTGTGCCGACGGCATCCGACGGCGCACGTCATCGCCATCGACATGGCGGAGCATATGCTGCGCGTCGGGCAGGCGAATCTTGAGCGGGAGAAGCTGACAGATCGCATCGAGCTGCGGCTATGCGACGCCAAACGCATGCCGTTCGCGGATCGCACTTTCGACGTCGTCATGTCGAACAGCATCGCACATCATATCCCGGAGCCGTTCGCCGTCTTCGCCGAGATGGCGCGCTTCGTTAAGCCTGGCGGCGTGATCTTCGTGCGCGATCTATTGCGGCCCAGCGATGATTCGGCCCTGCGCGGCTTCGTGCAGAAATATGCCCACGACGCCAATGCTCATCAGCAGAAGATGTTCGGCGATTCGCTGCACGCGGCCCTGACGCTGGAGGAGGTGCGGGCACTGGTGACGCGCCTGGGCTTCGACGGCATGACCGTGAAGCAGACGAGCGATCGACACTGGACTTGGACCGCATTCGTTTAGCGCTTGTAGGGCAGCACCGGGCGCTGCCCTACAAGCGCTAAACGAGGATCTGAAAATGCACACGCTCGAACAGTTCGGCCATTTCACTTACTTCGCGCTGACAACTCTCTCCGCGGCGCTTTTGGCATGGCGACGCCCCGCCGAACTCCTTCGCCAGCTCTACCTCTGCCTTTATGGCTCACTCCCTTTGGGCTTCGTTGCCGGCCTGGCGCTCGGCTTCGTTGTCTGGATCCATCTGCACGGCGCCGTCGATCCGCTGATGCGCGGCAAAGTGCCTGAGTTCATCGCGATCGGCGTAGTCCTCGAATTCGCTCCCTTGGGCGCGGGTCTGATCCTGGCGGGTCGATCCGGCGCCAGTCTCGGCGCCGAGCTAGGCTCGATGCGAATTTCCGAGCAGATCGACGCCCTCGAATCGCTCGGAATCTCTCCTCTGAAGCAACTCGTTGCGCCACGCGTCCTGGCCGCCATGCTCGCCTTGCCGCTCTTGACTATTCTCATGGCGTACATTGCGATTTGCTCAAGCTACTGCGCGGAGTATCTTGGCGGCGTCATGTCGTTGACGGAATATCAAAACGCCGTATGGCGCGGCCTGGCGGGCGACAGGATGCTGATCAAGATCATCCTCTCGACGCTCAAGACCGTTGTCTTCGGCTATTTGGTCGCGACGACGGGATGCTACTTCGGCATGAAGGCGACCGGCGGCACCGAAGGCATCGGGGTTGCGGCCACGCGCGGCGTCGTGGTGTCGATCCTTCTCGTGCTGATCGCGAATGTGTTTCTGGTGAAGTTGATCGAGATGGCGAGTTGAGCCCAGGAAAAAGTAAAAAGGCAAGAATCACGCCTTCACTTTTTCCTTTTGCCTTTTTACTTTTTCCTTAGCGTAAGATCCCGTCAATCACGCTCCCCGTGCTCAACGGCAACGGCCGATTGAGCGCGTCGCGCACCTCGGTATGTGGATCGATCCCCAAAAGATGAAACATCGTTGCCGACAGGTCTTCGGGGCGCACCGGATCGCGCGACGGATACGCCCCGACGCGATCGCTGACGCCGTGCACGTAGCCGCCCTTGACGCCGCCGCCCGCCATCAGCACGGTGTAGCATTGCGGCCAATGGTCGCGGCCGGCGATATTGTTGATGCGCGGGCTACGTCCGAATTCGCCCGCCCAGACGACCAGCGTATCGTCCAAGAGGCCGCGTACGTGCAGGTCTTCGATTAAAGTCGGCAGCGTCCAGTCGGTGATCGGCAGCAAGTAGTCGTTGAGGATGGGATACATCGGCACGCTGTTGAACCCGTGCGTGTCCCAGCCGCCGGAGACGATCGACTGCCCGCCAATCGTTGCCGCGAAGTACACCGTCACGAACTTGACGCCGACTTCGACGAGCCGACGCGCCAGCAAGCAGCCTTGCCCGTAGGTGGTGCGGCCATAGCGTTCGCGCATGGCCAACGGTTCGCTCGACAGGTCGAACGCTCGACGAAAACGGGGGCTCGTCAACATTGTGTGCGCGCGTTGATAGTGGGCGTCGATGCCGCGCGCGCGGCCGGAGATGTCGAGGATCTCCGTCGAGCGGTCGATCAAATCCATCATCGCGCGGCGATTGTTCAGTCGCTCGGCCGTGATGCCGGCGGGGAGGCTCAACTCCGGCAAACGGAAATCGTCGCCATTCGGATCTTGCTGAATGAAGAACGGATCGTAAGTCTGCCCAAGGAAACTCGCGTGCTGCCCCGGCGTGATCGAGCCGTCCGAGATGACGTGCGGATACGACACGAATGTGGGCGTGCCGGTTTCCGCCGGCGCAAAGCGATCGACGACCGAACCGTACGCGGGAAATAACTCGCGCGAATCGCGCAGCCGTTGATCGTCGGTCGGCGGCGCGTAGCCGGTGAGGCTGTAGTAGCCCGCCGAGTTGTGATTGCGCATCTCATGGCGCACGGAGCGTACGAGCGTCACCTTGTCCATGTGCGGCGCCATGCGCGGCAGCATCTCGCAAATCTGGATGCCCGGCGCCGACGTCTGCATGGGCCGATAGATGCCGCGAAACTCAGGCGGCGTCCCCGGCTTCATGTCGAAGGAATCGAGGTGGCTCGGCCCGCCATATTGATGGAGGAAGATGACCGACTTGACGCGTGCGCGGCGCGCCGGCTTCGCTTCGAGGAGTGGAGCGAGCTGCGCGCCTAGAACGCCGGCGGCGCCGATTTGCAGCAGGGTGCGGCGAGTCATGTGCATTGTCGTAATCTCCGATTTCTCCCGTGCCCATTGTATCACTGTCTCGTTTCGCTGCCCGGCGTTAAGTCGCTTTTTTCTTGAGGATCCAAAGAATCTGACCCTTGTCGCTGAGGTCCTTCGGCCAATCCTCCGTGGTCTTGAAAGAAATCGTCAAAGTACTCCCGTCAACGGCATAGCGTCCGCCGCAGCACTCGTTTAGCGCGCAGCCTTAGCCCTCATGTTTACGCTGTTGTGCAGAGTATTACTCTGTTTCAGTCGAATGCCACAGGCTGCCCGTCGCGTGGCAAGAGGAGGCGACTCCAGGTGTCCTGCGAAACAGACCCCTGGACCGCACGAACACTGCCGTCCATGACGGCAACATTCATGGTGATGTGTGGCGTCTGTGCCTGCCAGCGGGAACATGCCGTGGTCAATGGTCTGACCTGAAACAGGAAGGTATTAGGCATGCCGTACGAGAAGTTGTAGGATCCCGACGGAAGCAAACTGGTGGGCGGCGCGGAAGCGGGAACTGTAACGTTGGGCAGGCTGGAGGTGAGGCCAAAATTGTGATTGTTGGCCGAGTGCAAGGCAATTCGCGCCAGACCATTGCACATCGCATAGCCTTCGGCGAGAAAGATGGTGTTGGACAGCCCATCGCTAACGCGCGGGAACGAAGACGCAGGAGCATAGTATCCCAGGTTGTTCGTAATCCAGGAAGGAGCCCCGCTGTCATACGTTGACGTGCCATCGCCTAAGCTGTCGGCCATGACGTTGTAGTTGGCCAGGTAGTTCGTGCCGCCCCAGCCGCTAACGAGACCGCCCGACCCGAGGCTGGGATCGCTCGGGCAGTGTGTCACGGCAAAAATTGTTTGCCGGACGCTGGGTTCCCAGATGCCATGGTTTGAAGCGGTGCCGCCCGTGGAGGTCGAGCCGCCGCTGGAGTAGGAATAAGTGATTCCATTGATGACGACGGTACTCGTAGTGACGGGGGAGGGTGTGGATGTGGCGCCGATCGTCACTGCGACGTTGTAGCCGGAGGCCTTGATCTCGTCTTCGATTTGGCTGAAGAGCGGTCCTTGATCGAGGAACGGCAACAGGAATACGAACCAGCCGCCGCGGACAAGACTACTCGTGGAACTCGACCAGGTAGGGCCGCTGGAAGGGTAAACGCCATAGTAAGGCGGCATGCTTTTGTGCGCGCCGTGGAAACTATGCAAGGCTAGCACCTGCTGCTTGAGATTATTCTGGCACTGCATGCGCGCGGCCGAGTCCCGCACCTTCTGCACGGCCGGCACCAGAATCGCGAGGAGAATCGCAATGATGGCGATGACGACCAGAAGCTCCAGCAGCGTGAAGCCTGTGAAGCGGTGAGCCTGCGAATTTCGGCGCAAGTCAAGACCTCCACAATGACGGGCGTAAGGATCGTCCGGAAATGGCAAATGGACAACCCAACGGCGAAGAATTTCTTGTTCACCTTTTTTCATTCTAATTCGAGGCGATGCCCGTGTCAACCACGATCCATGCCGCCGTATTCATGCTGAGTGATGCGACGCTCCGCATCGCATCGGCTACGGGTATCTTTGCCAAAGACTGATCACGCCAAAAATGGGCGTCGGACATAAATTGCGCCGCCAATTCGGCGCTTGCGGTTCTCGACGCGGCAAGTACGATGGACACGTATCCCGCTGCGAGGATTGCCATGACTACCATGAAAGCGCTCGTCAAGAAAAAGCCCGAAGTCGGCGTTTGGCTCGAAGACGTGCCGACGCCGAACATCGGCATCAATGATGTTCTCATCAAAGTCCTGCGCACCGGCATCTGCGGGACCGATCTGCACATCTACAAGTGGGACGCCTGGGCCCAGAAGACCATCCCCGTGCCGCTCGTCATCGGGCATGAGTTTGTCGGCGCGATCGTCGAGGTCGGCTCCAACGTCAAGGACTTTCACGCCGGCGAGATCGTCTCCGGCGAAGGCCACGTCGTGTGCGGGCGGTGCCGAAACTGTTTGGCCGGCCGTCGGCATCTTTGTAAAGACACGCAAGGCGTCGGCGTCAATCGCCCGGGCGCGTTCGCGGAGTATATCGCCCTGCCTTACTCCAACGTCTGGGTGCACGAGAGCAAGGATGAAGGCAGAAGGATGAAGGATGAAAATGGCGCCGCTTCCTCCTTCAGCCTTCAGCCTTCCGCCTTGAGACGCGACATCCAATCGATTTTCGATCCCTACGGCAATGCAGTCCACACGGCGCTCTCGTTCGACCTCCTCGGCGAGGACGTGCTCATCACCGGCGCCGGGCCCATCGGCTGCATGGCGGCGGCCATCGTCAAGCACGCCGGGGCACGTCACGTCGTCGTCACCGACATGAACCCTTATCGCCTCGAGCTCGCCAAGAAGCTCGGCGCCACCCGCGTCGTCGATGTCCGCTCCGAGACCATCAAGGACGTGCAGAAATCGCTCGGCATGAAGGAAGGTTTCGACGTCGGCCTGGAGATGTCCGGCAACGGCAACGCCTTCCGCGACATGCTCGCCAACATGGCCCACGGCGGAAAAATAGCGATCCTCGGCATCCCCGACCGCGAGATCGCCATCGACTGGAACCTCGTCATCTTCAACATGCTCACGCTCAAAGGCATCTATGGCCGCGAGATGTACGAGACGTGGTATTACATGACGGTACTGCTGCAATCGGGCCTCGACATCAGCCCGATCGTGACACACCGCTACGGCTGGCAGGACTACCAGAAGGGATTCGACGCAATGTTGTCGGGCAACTGCGGCAAGGTGGTGCTGACGTGGGCGGAGGGGTGAGCCTTTGGGTTCGGCCCGGCTGATGCAATTGACATTTTTTATGAACGCTTCCTCGCATGGCCAACGTAAGTATGGTATAAGAACTGCTCCCGCCAAGCTTGCTGCGACCGCGCGTCGCGTCGGAGAATGTCATGAGCCGGTTTAGGCGCAAGGCTTTCACGTTGATCGAACTGCTCGTGGTGATTGCGATAATTGCCATCTTGATCGCCATTTTAGTCCCGGCGGTGCAAAGAGTGCGCGTGGCGGCGGCGCGGACGCAGTGCCAGAACAATCTCAAGCAGGTGGGCCTGGCGCTGCACACCTACCATGACACCAACAAGCTGTTTCCCGCGGCATTCAAGAATGTCGGCCTGAATCCCGGTTGGGGTTGGGCTACCATGCTTTTGCCCGCCGTCGAGCAATTGGTCTTGTACGAGGCGTTGGCGCCCGAAAGCACCGTGTTCGGCGGGGGCGCGCCGTTTGCTTCGCCGCCGACCCCGTTGATGCAGACCCCGTTGAGTGTGTTCCGCTGCCCAGCCGACGGCGGCAGCGAGCTCAACACCGCGCGCGATAATTACGCGATTTCCAACTACCGAGCCACCGCGGGCCCAAACCTTACTCCACAAGTTGCTCCCGGCGTCTACTCTTTCCAAACGGACTGGGATTACGGCGGAATCATGTTCCAAAACAGCCGGATCACGACCACACTGGTCATTGACGGGACATCCAACACGGTCATCGTTGGGGAATGCATCTTCGATCCGGGATCAGGAAAAAACGCAACCATCTGGACTGGCATGCGCGGGCTCAACGGCGGCATCTGGCTCAGCGACACCATGTGGTGGATCGACGCCCAGGCAGCGACCATCAATGGCACGGCGGTTCAATCGTTCAGCAGCCGGCACCTGGGGCGAGCCTTTTTTCTGTTCGGTGACGGCACAGTCCGTTTCGTGTCTCAGAACGTTGATCCGAGCATCATCATGTTCATTACCGGACGCGATGACTCAGTCCTTGTTGATTTCACCAGCTTTAATTGATGCCCATGGTGCGCACCGACATTTTGCGAGGTGGACCTTAATGTACGCGAACCTTCGCGTCGTGTTTGTGCTTCTTGTGGCGCTCTCGTTGCTGAACGGCTGCGGCCGAAATCGGGGCAACGAAGGGAACGCAGACGATCCCGCAAATGCTGTCAAGGATGTTTCCCCAGCGGACCTGGACAAGATCAACTCCGAGTTGCCGCCCGGCCAAGCCATTGCCCGCTGACGAACACGAGTAAACGCCGGCGCCGTCTCGCCGCGCTTGCCGACCGATCTTGCCGGCTTGCCAAGCGAATTGTATGTCATCTGCCAATCTTCTCGTGCCGGTGTTTTTATTACCGCACGTTTACACGGAGGCCCGTCATGCGCAATTTCGCGTCGCTCTTCGGTGTTTTGCTGATCGCGCCGTTAGCGTTTGGCCAGGCTTTGCCCGGAACGAAACTGCTCGAAGGCAAGGACGACTTAGCCAAGGTCATGGTCGAAGGCATCGATCGTTATCTCACCAAGCAGACCGATCTCGCCGTCAAGGATCGCGCCAAGCACTGGAAGCCCGATTTCTCCTCCGCGAAGGCGTTCGATCAATCCGTGCAGCCGAATCGCGAACGCTTTCGCAGGATGATCGGCGTCATCGATGAGCGCATCGTCCCGGTGACGATGACGAAGATCGCGACCGTCGAGCAAGCGTCGCTCGTCGCCGACACGCCGCACTACAAGGTGTTCGCGGTGCGCTGGTCCGTGCTGCCCGGCATGAACGGCGAGGGCTTGCTGCTGGAGCCAACTGGCAAACCGAAAGCCTGCGCCGTCGCGATCCCCGACGCCGACTGGACGCCGGAGCAATTGATCGGCGTTTCACCAGGCGTGCCGAAGGACGGGCAGTTCGCGCGCCGGCTGGCCGAGGACGGCTATCGCGTCATCGTGCCGACGCTCATCAATCGCAAGGACGATTATTCCGGCAGCCCGCGCCTCGGCATCTTCACCAATCAGCCGCACCGCGAGTTCGTCTATCGCATGTCGTATCAAATGGGCCGACACGTCATCGGCTACGAAGTGCAAAAAGTGCTCGCCGCCGTGGATTGGCTCGCGAAGCCCCCTCACCCCCGGCCCCTCTCCCCCGGAGGGGAGAGGGGGGAAATGCCCATCGAAGTCTGGGGCTACGGCGAAGGCGGCCTGATCGCGCTCTATTCTGCCGCCATCGACACGCGCATCAAGAACACGTACGTCTCGGGCTACGTCAACAATCGCAACGAGCTGCACAGGGAGCCGATTTATCGCAACGTCTTCGGCTTGCTGCGCGAGTTCGGCGACGCGGAATTGATGATGCTCGCCGGCGCGCCGAATAACGAACGCAAGGTCAACGTCGAGTACGCGAAGGAGCCGAACATCGCTGGTCCACCGACGCCGAAGAAGGGACGACGCGGCGGCGCGGCCCCCGGCATGCTTAACTTCACCGATCCGAAGACGGCGTTTCTCGAATACGAACGCTTTCGCAAGCTGTCAAGCTTCGGCGGCCGACATGCGACGACGCTCGAAGCCGCTCCATTCACCGATCTGATGGACCCACCGATCGACGCCGACAGCCTCAAACGCGCCAAACTGCGCGAGGAACGTGTGACAACGCCGAAAGAGCTGCGCCTCGCTTACGAACCCGAGGCACGGCAAAAACGCCAGTTCGACGAGGCCGTCCATTTCACGCAAAACCTGCTCGGGCCTTCAGCGGCGAAACGGCAGGCCAACGTCTGGTCGAAGCTCAACACCTCGTCGCTCGATGCGCTCAAGAAATCGCAGGAACCGCTGCGGCAACAGTTCCACGAGAACATCATCGGCAAGCTGCCTGAAGCGAAGACGCCCATGAATCCACGCACGCGGCTCATCTACGAGACGCCCAAGTGGAAGGGCTACGAGGTCGTGCTCGATCTCAACGAGGACGTGATCTGCTACGGCATCTTGCTCGTGCCCAACGACATCAAGAAGGGAGAGAAGCGGCCCGTCGTCGTCTGTCAACACGGGCTCGAAGGCCGGCCGACCGATGTGTGCGATCCGAAGACGAAGACGAAGTACTACCACTCGTTCGGCGCCCAGCTCGCCGATCGCGGCTTCGTCGTGTTCGCGCCGCAGAACCCGTACATCTTCCAGAATCAATTCCGCCAGCTCGTCCGCAAGGGCAATCCGCTCGGCCTATCGCTGTATTCGTTCATCGTCGCCCAGCACGAGAAGATCATCGATTTTCTGGTCACGCTCGAATTCGTCGATCCCGCCCGCATCGCCTACTACGGCCTCTCCTACGGCGGCAAGGTCGCCATGCGCATCCCGGCGCTCGTGCTGCGTTATTGCTTGTCGATCTGCTCCGGCGATTTCAACGAATGGATCTGGAAGAACATCACGCTCGACTGGCAGGGCAGCTACATGTTCACCGGGGAATACGAGATGTACGAGTTCGACCTCGGCAACACCTTCAACTACGCGGAGATGGCAGCGTTAATCGCGCCCAGGCCGTTCATGGTCGAACGCGGCCACTCCGACGGCGTCGGCCTCGACGAATACGTCGCCTTCGAGTACGCCAAGGTGCGCCGCTTCTACGCGCAAGCCGGCATCGCCGACCGCACCGAGATCGAGTTCTTCGTCGGCGGCCACGTCATCCAGGGCCAGGGGACGTTCGCATTTCTGCAGCGGCATCTGAACTGGAAATGAATAGCGGGTTTGACTGGTTTCACGACGCTACTCGACACTTACCATTGGCCACGATTTTTGTACAAAGGGAATAAGAACGAGACGTTTCCTCGATTGCGGATAATCGCCGGAACGGGCTCGGAGATGTTCAGCACTATTTTAGGGAGTCGACCATGTTGAAGCACTATGCTCTGCTTGTCACCTTCTTCCTGACCCCGGCGCTGGGCCTGGCCCAGGATAACCCCACGGTGGCAAAGATCACTCAGTTCATCAAGACCAAGATGAACGCCGACGTCAAACCAAAGGAATTGCCCAACAAATGGGTGACATGGGAGACGCCCGATGACCATTTCAACATCTTTTATCGGCCGGCGGACGCCAGCATTATCTTTGAATACCCCTTTGCGAATCTGAAGGCCGCGGTGGATAAGGCCAATGAATGGAATCGAGATCATGCCACGCTGTCCCACGCCGTCGTTGTGAAAGATCAGGTCATGCTGGAGGCCATTATCAGCGTGCGCGGCGGAGCGACCGAAGGTTACATTGGAAGGTTCTACGATCGGTTGCAAGCCGAGCGATTGAAGTTCGTCAAATTCTGTTCGGATAAATAAACTCATCCGCGCGAGCCTGGTTCCCAAACGGAGTTTGGGAACCAGAGGTCAATTCTTGCGCACAAACACGACTTGGCCTCCCACCATTGTCGTCAGCACGCGCGTCTCCGGTCACTCGTCCTTCTTGTTTGGCGGAACGTAAGGGACATGCCAGCGTGCGAACACTTTGGCCAGTTCACCCGTTTGGGCCAGTTCCGCCATGGCCTCGTTGAGGGCCGCGAGCAAGTCGGCATCGGCCTTGCGAACGACGGCACAGATCGGAAAGCGGTCCACCTTCGCTCCGTCGTGAAGCTTGAGCTTGCCCGGCCATTTTTGCTCGGCCAGCCACTGGCTGCGTGCCGAGATCACATAGCCGGCCTTCACCTCGTTCTTGGCGACCGCCTCAAGGATAGTGTCCAGACTGGGATAAGACTTCAGCACGGTCGCCTCGGGAAGGCCACGCACAATGATCCCTTGTTCCACGGCCAACGGCTCCTTACCGAGACACTCCACGGTCGGCGGCTCTGTGGCGTCGTTCCGCGCCACCAAGCGGTAACTCGTCAGGTAATAGGGCCTGGAATAGAGCACGCGGTTGGCGAAGCGATCATCGGGCATGACCCCCAGCATCACGTCGCAGAGTTTTTTCGTTGCCAATCTTGAGGGATAAGAATCGTGCTGTGAATAACCCCAGTAGATTTTCAACGCGACTCCCAATTTTTTCGCCAGCAGTCCGGCGAGTTCATAATCCAGCCCGGCCGGCGTGGGATGCGCCGTCGAGAAAGGCAGGTTGTTGTGATCGAGTCCGACGACGAGCGTTCCCGCGGAGCGAATGCGTTCAAGGCCGGCGTAGGGATTCTTGGAGGTTAACACTTTCTGCATCTGCGGTTCCAGGCCGCGCTCAACCACGGGATGCCGGACGACGTCAGAAGTCTCCTTGTCTCCTTGTCTCCCTGCCTCCTTGCCTTTGGCTTTCTCCGGGAACGGCACAAAGTAAGGCATCTGGTAGCGGGCCAGGGCCTTCTGGACCGTGCCGTCCTTGATGAGCTTGGCGAGGGCCGCATCGACGTGGCGTTTGAGTTCGTCATCGCCATGGCGCATGGCGATCGCGATGTTCCAGTGGTCCTCCGGCACATAATCGGGCACCAACTCCACGGCGAAATCGGGCGAGGTATGGACCAGCCAGGCGACGTTGGCCCACAGATACGCGTAGTCGATGGTGCTGTCATGCAGGCCCTTGAGCACCGCCAGTTGATTGCGGTACAGCGTGCGCAAGTAGCCGCGCTGGCGGAGCGAATAGTCGGCGATCGACCCGGCCTCCGTGCCCAGCCGCCGCGCCTTGTCGCCCTTCAATTCCGCCAGGGCCTTGACACGCGGGCCTTTCTTGCGCACAAGCAGCACATAGCCGGTGCCGTAATACGGTTGCGAGAAGAGCAGTTTGCCCGCAAGGTCGTCATCGTCCTCGACGGCGTTGTCGTCGATGGGGGTGCCGAAGGCCAGGTCGCTCTCACGCTCGACGAGTTTCCCGATGGCCGTGGCGCGCTGGACGTCGAGCCAGTCGATGCGCAGTTTGACGCCCATCTCCTTGGCCAGAGCGTGCAATAATTCGACGTCGAAACCAGGCCGATCCCCCTTGGCGCTGGAATAGGGCAAATTGGCGGGATCCATGCTGACCACCATCACGCCGCGTTCTTGAATGCGTTTCCAGGTGTTGAAGGAGGTCGTCTTGCGTCCGGCGCCTGTAAATGGCGGACGGTAGACCACGCCGTGCGCGGCGTAGACCTTGCGGATTTGTCCAGATTCCGCCAGCTCGGCGAGGGCCTTGTTGATCTCCACCACCAGCCCGGCGTCCTTGGCCCGGACCGCCATGGCCATGTTCCAGTGCTCGCGCGGCACATAGTCCTTGACCAACTCCAGTTTGAGTTTGGGATGGTGATGAAGATGCCAGGAGGCAAAATCGGCGTCGACAAAGCCGGCGTCCAGGTTTTCTTTATGAAACTGGTCGAGGAGCTCTTCGCGCGTCTTGAACTGGCCGACCTTGTAGTCAATTTCCGAGAGCGCCACCGTGCCGACCACGACGCCGACGCGTTTGCCTCGCAAATCCGCCAAGGAGCCGATGCCCTTGGCATCTTTGGCGATCACCAGCCCAAACTGGCTGCCGGCGTAGGGCACGCTCCAGGCGATGTCCTTGGCGCCGTCGGGGTCGTGGGGATGGCCGAGGATGATGTCGCAGCGGTTCTCGCGCAGGCACTTCCGCGAACACGCCGGGCTGGCGCACCAGTGTACTTCCAGCGGGCGTCCGAGGCTCTTGCTGATCAGCTCCGCCAGTGCCAGGTCTAACCCTTGCGGCTTCCCGTCCGTGGTTTTGCCGGTGCGCGGCATGGCCGCAGCTTCGGCGCAGACGATGAGGGGTTTCGGTTTTTCCTGGGCGTACACAGATTGCGGAACGCAAGCGAGGGCTACCAACATATATGCCCAGATTGTTTTTCTTGACGATGTCATTGGGCTTACTCCTCCGAGATAAACTTGGGGCAGGGAACCATCAAGAAACCAAGCCGCCAGACGACTGCATTCACATTCCGAACCCACATCAAGGACGTGATGCCTTGGGAAGCCGCAATGGCGGCCCGGCCAAGCGCAACGCTTTGGTCGGCGATTTGTCAAACAGTCGCTGGATCGATAACCACGACGCCTGGCCCAAATGCAGCCATGCGACCGAAATGCGCCAGGTTGAATGTCAGCAGGTGGGGCACTGCATGCACATGGCAAACCGCGATTATTCGTGCGTCGTGAACTTGCTTGCCGATTATCCCGAGCGCGCTCACCAGCGCCTTCCACGCGGCGAAAATGTCCGGTGTCTCTGCCAGGATCGCGAATTTTGCCTCAAACGTCGCTGCGTGTGTCTCGGCGTCCACGATCGACAGCCCCGCGCCATTTGCAGATTTCGGCCGGGTAGCCACGTTTCGGAATTCGATGAGAACCTGCGGCGTGATGTGCAGAACCTCGCTGCGCCGGTGCAGTTCCAGTACAGCCCGAGCGGCAACAGGGTGCTGTGCATCATTGGCGTTTGCCAGCCGCACCAAGATGCTTGTATCGAGGAGGATCGCCATTAATCGTAAAGCTCCTCGCGGGTCAAGGCGGCATCGGGGAGAGAAACTCCCCATGGTCTGGCTGACTCAAGCAGCCCACGCTCCCACTCGTCGCGCGGCTCAGGCAGTGCGGCGGCCAGCAAACACTCCCTCAGAACGCGAAGCGCCAATTCCTCGGGGCCGAGTCCTTGGCGATTGGCCTGTTCTTTCAACACAGCCTCCAGCTTAGGGTCGAGAGTGACAACCATTGCTATTGCCTCCACATCTGAGCGTCTCCCATATCCTATCCCTTCCTGCGCCGCGCAGTCGGTTTTTCCTGGGCGTTCACGGTTTGAGAAACGCCAGCGAAGGCCAGCAGCACAAGTGCCCAGGTTGCTTTCCTTGACGATGTCATTGGGCTTACTCCTCCTTCGGCAGCGCAAACACAAACACCGTATTCCCCCGACGCGCATTGCGCAGCCACGGCGCCCCGTCGCCGGCGAATCCCGCCACCCAGCCGCCCCAGCCGACGCACACGGCGATGTACTGCCGGCCTTCCAGCGTGTACGTCACCGGCGACGCGTGGTGGCCGGAGCCGCACTGGAAGTTCCACAGGATCTTGCCGTCATCGGCGTCGTAGGCGGTGAAGAAGCCCTCGGCATCGCCCGTGAAGACCAGGCCGCCGCCGGTCGCCAGAACGCCCGCGACCATCGGCGAACGCGTGGCCACCTCCCATTTCGACTTGCCGGTTTTCACGTCGATGGCCTTGAACGAGCCAGACGCCTGGTTGTCGATCAGCGTCAAGGAGCTGCCCCAGTACGGTTGTCCCTTGATGAAAAACGCCTTGCCGGAGGTGAACTTGGCGCAGTTGTTGATCACCGGCACATAGGCCAACTCGGTGCCCGGATGATAGGCCATGGGGTTCCATTCCTTGCCGCCGGCGGCGCCGGGACAGACGCGGACGCCTTTCTCCGAGGGCATCGCCTTGGGATTGACGAAGGGTCGCCCCGTGATCGCATCGAGACCATCCACGCCCTTGGTGCGGTCGGTCCAGGTCACTTCGCAAAAGGGTTTGCCATAGATGAACTTGCCGTTCGTCCGATCCAGGCAATAGAAGTAGCCGTTGCGATGCGCTTGCACAATGGCTTTGACTTTCTTGCCGTCCTTGTTGAAATCGACGAGCACGGGTTCATTGACGCCGTCGTAGTCCCAGACATCATGGGGACTGGCCTGGAAGTGCCATTTGTAGGTTCCGTCGTCGGGGTTGAGGGCCAGAATGCTGACGGTGTAGAGGTTGTCCCCCTTGCGAACTTCGCCGTTGAAGTCGGGGGAGGGATTGCCGACGCCCCAGTAAAGCGTGTTGAGTTCGGGATCGAAGGTGCCGGTGACCCAGGCCGAACCGCCGCCGGTCAGCCACGATTTGCCTTCCCAGGTTTTCAGGGCTTTCTTGGCGTGCTCTTCCTGGTCCTTGGGACTGGGGACGGTGTAGAAACGCCAATCGCGTTTGCCCGTCTTGGCGTCGTAGGCGTCGATGAAGCCGCGAATGCCGTACTCGGCCCCGCTGATGCCCATGATCACCTTGCCCTTGACGATCAGCGGCGCGACCGTGGCGCTGTACGCCAGCTTGTAGATATCCTTGACCTCTTTGCCGTTGTCGTCTTCAATCGTGATCGCCTTGTCCCAAACTTCTTCGCCGGTGTTGCGATCGAGGCAGACGATATGGGCGTCGAGCGTGCACATGTAAAGCCGATCGCCGTAAGCGGCCAGGCCGCGGTTGACGGCATCGCAGCAGAGCGCCAGATTTTCCGGCAACGATTTCTGGTAGTGCCAGATTTGCGAGCCGGTCTTGCAATCGACCGCATAGACATGGTTCCACGGCGTGGTGATGTACATGATGCCGTCAATAATCAGCGGCGAACATTCGAAGCCGTCTAGCACGCCGGTCTGGAAGGTCCAGACGGGAAGCAGTCGCTTGACGTTTTTTTTGTTGATCTGATCGAGTGGGCTGTAGCGTTGGGCATCGTAGGTCCGGCCATACATCAGCCAGTTGGCGGTGTTGCTGGCGGCGTTCAACAGATGCTTGTCGTTGACGCTGCCGACGAGTTCCGCAATCTTCTTGCCGCCGACCAGGGCAATCTGCTGATTGCCTGAGCCGGCGGTTCTGGCCTTCGCTTTTTGGCCCTTGGAATCCTGCTCACGTGCGGACGGTTTGCCAGGCTCGCTGTAGCCAGGCAGCAGAACGGCGGCCATCAGCATCGATCCGAAAACGGCCATGGAGAAATAGGACGCCTTCATGTTGCCGGTCTCCTTCCGAAAAAAAACGGGCGTGCAAGCTTTTTCCAAAACTAAATCACGATCAGTATAAGCGGTGTCTGTGCCCGGTCAAGAAATTATTTATTCCCTGTCTCACCACGGTGGGAAGTCGGTGGGAACAACCGGCAAGATTGCTCTTGACAGACAAACGTATTCCACTTATTAGCCCCCCCTCTTCCACGAGATCAAAGAATTGCTTCGGCCAGCGGACCATCCGGGGGAAACGGTGGGCCGTCGGCGCGACTTGCAAAATGAGGAGAAGCGAGATGAACTGGGCAAATACCCTGCGTCGTTGGACCATGAAAAGCATCCACGCGGCCATGCTCGGCTCAGCCTTGCTCGGCGCCGCGTGCGTGGCGTACGCTCAACCGCCGGGCACGGTGGCGGCCAGATTGCCCAAGCAGTATTTCACGAAAAATCAAGCTTTCGACCTCCCCGTGGACGTTGGGGTGGACTTCCGCGTCACCTTGAGAGAGATTCGGCTCTACGTGAAGACGCCCACGAGCGGCTGGAAGCTGGCGGAAAGCCTGCCGGCGCATACGACGCGCTTTAGCTTGAAAGTGACGCAAGATGGTGAATACTGGTACAGACTCGCCACCGTCGACCGTATGGGGCGCATGACGCCGAACGAAGCGGCCATGGCGAACGAGCCGCCCGATCAGCGCGTCGTGGTTGACACGACATTGCCCGTGATCCTGGTACAGCCCACGACGACGGGGGCGAATGAATTCAGCCTGCGTTGTACGATTCATGACGCCAATCCCGACCTCGCCGCACTCAAGGCGGTTTGCAAGACGGAATTCGGCGACATTCCCCTTGAGGAGGCGCCCAATCAGCCCGGCGTTTTCGTCGTCAAGGGTGCCGAGCCGCGGCGTTTTCCGGTGGTGATCAGCGCCAAGGATCTCGCCGGCAACGTCGCCGTCAAGGATGTGAATATCCGCGCAATGATCGGCATCGGCGCAGCGGTGAACGACCCCAAAGGCCCCCCGGACATCTCACAAACGGTCATGCGTCCGGAAACGAAAGACCCGGTTAATCTGCCGACGCCGCGCTTTGACCCGCCCATCACCAAGCTCGAAACGCAACCCGGCCCGCAGCGGGACTTTCTGCTGCCTCGCGTGGACGTGCCGCCTCCCGCGTCCGATCCATTCATAACGAAGCCGCCGACCATCGATGAGGGACCGATAAAGGTACCCGCTGTGCCGACAGGTTTGGGCATGCGCCCCGCTGGTACGCTGCAGTTGATCAACACCACCCACGCCTCCGTTGACTACCGCATCGATCAGGTCGGCGCCTCGGGCGTCGGCAAGGTCGAAACCTACATGACGCCCGACAACGGCCAATCCTGGCATCGCGTCGGCGAAAACACCGGCAAGGCCAGCCCCGCCAACATCAATCTGCCCGGCGACGGCGTCTACGGCATCCGCATCGTCGTCACCAACGGCAACGGCTTCGGCGGCCGCGCGCCAGTCCGCGGCGACATGCCCCAATGCACGATCGAAGTCGATTCCACCAGCCCGTTCGTCCAGATGCGCCCCGTCGAAGTGATTGCCAGCACGGGACAGATCGAACTGCGCTGGAACGCGCAAGACAAGAACCTCGGCAACGAACCAATCTCGCTTTCCTACCGCACGCACACGGACGGTCCGTGGTTAGAGATCGCCAGGAAGGTGAAGAACGACGGCGTTTATCGCTGGACCATCCCACGCGACCTCGGGCCGCAGGTCTTCTTCAGGGTTGAAGTGACCGACCAGGCCGGCAACCTCGCCCAAGACGTCTCGCGCCAGCCCGTGGTCATCGACGTGACCGAACCCCGCGCCACCGTCGTCGGCGTCACCGGCAGCTCCGCCCCGCGCTGAAACTTCCTTAATGACGCTTGCGGCTTGGCGTTCGCGTGGCCCCGCGCGATCGCCAAGCCGCAAGTCCGTTTCACCGCCTTCGCACCTCGGCCTTCGTGAACGCCGGCGCCACGTTTTCATAACAGCGCCGTGCCGCCGCAAGCGGATCGTAGCTCTTCTGTCCCGACACCTGCCCGCTCACTTCCACGCATACGCAACCGCGATAATTCGCCTCACGAATGGCGCGTAACAAGGCCGGATAATCGACGCCGCCGTCGCCCGGCAGCGCGAACATCGGTCGGCCATCGACCACCCGCGTGTCCTTGATGTGCACAAAGCGCGTGTGCGGCAACAATTGCTTGACGGTGTCAGCGATCGTCAGCTCCCGATGCTGGAAATGGCTGTAATCGTAAGCGAGCTTGATCCACGGGCTTTTCACTTGCTCCATTAGCCAGAGCGCGTGTGCCGGCAGGTTCATCGCGTTAAAGCGATGCGGCTTGACCGCGAGGATGGTCTTGTGCTTCTCCGCCAAGCGCGCCCAATCACCGAGTCGATCCGCGAATTGGCGGCGCAGCTTGTCCCAATCGTTTACGCCGCCGCCCAGAATCGTCTCGAGCACGGGCGGCGATTCTGGAGAAAGCTCGACTCCAAAATCGAGCGCCGCTTGCAAGCGCGTGAGGTGATCGCGATGCGTTTGCTCGTTACCGTTGAGCGGAAGATTCTCCATCAAGCCCGCCAGACCCAGACGCAAAGTCCGCAGCCGTTCGCGCAGCCGCCGGCGTTCGTCCTTGGCGAGACGCTTCGGCTCCGCGTGATAGCCAGGCATCAGTGCGAGTTCAACGGCGTCATAGCCGATCTTCGCGCACGCTTCGAGGGCGGCGTCGAGAGTGAGCGTGCGCATGCCGTAGAGGCTGAACGCGAACGGAATGATCTGAGGCGGCTTGTCCCCCTGCCCGGACGCAACCGCGACGGCAATCGAACTGGCGACGGCCTGTGTGAAAAATGTCCGACGTGTCGTTTTCATGAAATCCTCTCAATAGCTCGGCGTTCCTACCTATGATAATGGCATGCAACCTATTTTGCAAAACGAGACGCCTCGTTACGCTTCCCCCAACATACCGATGGCGGCGATTCGCCGCTACGCGCGCCTCGTTGCCGAGAAATTTCGTCCCCAGCGCATCATCCTGTTCGGCTCCTACGCCTACGGCAAACCGCACAAGGACAGCGATGTCGACCTGCTAGTCGTGATGCCGGCGCGAAACCAGATTGACCAGGCGATCAAGATCCAACTTGCCGTTGATGCGCCCTTTCCGCTGGACTTGATCGTCCGAACGCCCCATAATCTGCGCTGGCGTCTGAAGGAGGGCGATTGGTTCCTGCGCGAAATTGTGACGCACGGCAAGGTTCTCTATGAAAAAACTGACCGCCACTTGGGTAAAAAAGGCCGAAGACGATTTCAAGACGGCGCGAAAGCTCATGCGCGGTAACATTCAGCTTTATGACCAGCTCTGCTTCCATTGTCAACAATCAGCTGAGAAATACTTGAAGGCGTTGTTTCAGGAATTCGGTCTGCCGATTTCACGCACACACGATCTGCACGTCCTGCTCAAAGCACTCCCGCCGCATCTTCTGTTTGCTGGACTGGGGCGAGGCGCAGTGTTCTTGAGGCAGTTTGCAGTTGCCACGCGATATCCCGGTGACGACGCAACGCGAGGTCAGTCGCGCGCGGCCATGCGTTGGGCGCGCCGGTTCCGTGATTTCGCACGGACCGTTCTCGGCATTCCGCAGGGACGAAAGCGAAGCAAATAAGTCCGTCTCTTTCTTACGCCATCGATTTCCATCAAGGGGTGCTCATGATCCGCCGCATCTGCTTTCTCGCGACCCTCCCGCTCCTCGCCGCGTTCGTATACGCCGACGGGCCGCAGGACAACCTCGTCGACAAGGTGCGTCCCGTGCCGCCACCGGGGATCAAGATTGCCGAAGCCGACTATGCCGAGCTGAAGAAGGGCGTCGTCGCGCTGGGCAACGAGGTCGCCGACCTGCGCAAGAGCCTCGCGAAGAAGCCGGCCCTGCTGGAACTGTTGCCGGACGTGCAGATCTATTACAACGCCGTCTATTATGCGCTGCGTTACGACGAGTTCCACGCGCCGGGCGAGGTCGCCGTCGCCAGGAAGCTCTTACAGCAAGGCCGCGAGCGCGCCAAGAATTTGCGCGAGGGCCAAGCCCCCTGGAGCACGGCGACCGGCCTCATAGTGCGCGGCTATCAATCGAAGATCGACGGCTCGGTGCAGCCGTACGGCCTGGTTGTCCCCCCATCGTACAAGGCGGGCTCGGTGCATCATCGGCTCGATCTCTGGTGGCACGGCCGCGGCGAGAAGCTGTCGGAGTTGAACTTCATCGAAGGCCGCTCGAAGGATCCCGGGCAGTTCACGCCGGCCAATGCGTTCGTCCTGCATCCGTATGGCCGCTACTGCAACGCCAACCACTTCGCCGGCGAGATCGACACCTTCGAGGCGATCGAGCATTGCCGCAAGCATTATCCGATCGACGTCAACCGCATCGTCGCGCGCGGCTTCTCGATGGGCGGGGCGGCGTGCTGGAACTACGCCGTCCACTATCCGGGCCTGTGGGCGGCCGCGGCGCCGGGAGCGGGCTTCTCAGAGACGCCCGATTTCCTGCGCGTCTTTCAAGGTGAGACGATCACGCCCAACGCCTGGCAGAAGAAGCTGCTGCACTGGTACGACTGCACCGACTGGGCCGGCAATCTCTATAACTGCCCGACCGTCGCCTACAGCGGCGAACTCGACAAACAAAAGCAAGCCGCCGACATCATGGCCGAGGCGATGAAGAAGGAAGGTCTGAGCCTCGTGCACATCATCGGCCCGAAGACGGGGCACTCGTATCATCCGGATGCCAAAGTCGAGATCAATCGCCGTATCGATTCGATTGTCGCCAAGGGGCGCGATCCGCTGCCGCGGAAAATCCGCTTCACCACGTACACACTGCGCTACAACGCGATGCGCTGGGTAACCGTAGACGAATTGCAAGAGCACTGGACGAAGGCATCCATTTTCGCGGAAATCCTCAATGAACGCGAGGTGAGAGTTCATGGCACGAATGTCAACGCATTCACGCTGGCGATCCCTCCGGGACACTGCCCACTTGAGCAAACCCCGCGCGTGAACATCGCCCATCCCGGCATTGGACGCCCTGACGAAGTCGAAGGAGCACCCGTTCAATCCGATCGTTCCTGGATCAGCCACTTTCGCAAGATCGACGGCAAATGGCAACTCGTCGACAAGGCCGACGACAGCGCTCTCCGCAAACGCCACGGGCTGCAAGGCCCGATCGACGACGCCTTCATGGACCGCTTCATCATGGTCCGGCAAACACCGAAGCGGCCGATCAACGATCGCGCCAAGGTTTACAATTGGATCGACAAGGAAATGGAACACGCCGTCGATCACTGGCGCAAGCAATTCCGCGGCGAGCTTAAGGTCATCGACGCGGAGGATGTCGACGAGAAGCTGATCGCGAATTCCAATCTCATACTCTGGGGCGATTGGAGCAGCAACGCGCTGATCGCCAAAATTGCCGACAAGCTGCCGATTCGCTGGGACGCCAAGGAAGTGCGCGTCGGCCAGCAGACGTACGGCGCCGGCAATCATATCCCGGTGCTGATCTATCCGAACCCGCTCAATCCGAAGAAGTACGTCGTGCTCAACAGCGGCTTCACGTTCCGCGAGTACGACTATCTCAACAACGCCCGGCAAATCCCGCGCTTGCCGGACTGGGCCATCCTCGACATCGATCAGCCGCGCACCTCGCAGCGTCCCGCAGGCATCGCGGACGCGGGCTTCTTCGGCGAACGCTGGGAAGTTCTAGGGAAGTAACGACTGTATTCGTTTAGCGCTCGTGCGGCGCCACGCGAGCGCTATACGGGACCATGCCGGATCCGCATCCATGAGCGAACCCCAAGGTTTTTTCCAACGCCGACCTTTGCGTCGCGCCTTGTACAACTGGCTCGAACGGCATCAGCACCCGTTCAATCGCGGCATCCATTTCCTCGGCATCCCTCTGGCGTTTGCGGGTGTCATTCTCTTGCTCGCCTGGTGGGACGAGTGGTACTGGGGCCTCGCCGCCTTCGTCATCGGCTACGTTCTGCAATGGCTCGGGCATCTCGTCGAGGGCAACGACCTCGGCGAATGGGCGGGAATCAAGCGTCTTCTCGGCTGGCCCTACGTCTCCATCGCGCCGCGCTATCAACAATCGACCCAGACGGAGTCGAAGAAACCTACCGCATGAACGCGAACTCCGGCCGCTCGCCTTAGCCCGGATTATTCACTGAGGAAAAACAAATCGGCCTCTGTGTACGTCTAACTTGTTTGAAGAGACAAGGAAACGACGCACACGGAGGCCTATCGTGAGGATACTGACTTTGATTTCTTCGCCGATCTGGGATTCCCACCACAATAGAAATGTCCGGTGTTTCTCCAAAATAGAAATGTCCGGTTTCGGTCATTTCGGTTTCTTCGTTCGCCACGGATGATCCGGCGGGGCGATAGGGCTCCTTCTTGTCCGGGTCGGAGCATTCACCACCTGGGCATCTCCCAGAGCGATCTCGTGGTGCTTGAGGTAGTGCCCGTCGAACCAAATCCGCAATCCTCCGTTCCGGCGCTCCTGCAGCACCACCTTGCCGCCGCGCAAGCCCGGGTACGCCGGCGGCTCGATCTCTGAAACAGCCGGTGCAGCCAACGCACCGTTTAGTCGTTCGGCAGCGTGCGTTCGGGAATCAACGTCTGGTCAGTGAGAATGTAGCGGAAATGCCCTATCGTTCGGTTGCCTGAAAAAACACCTATCGCCTGATCGTCGTGCGCAAGAATCCGAGCATCGAAAGGCAACAATCATGACCGGCGATCGAATGGGTGTCTACGATTGAAAAGAACTCCAAATGATCGAGCGTGCATCCTGTCGCGGCTCGCGAAGTTGTTTCATCACGGCCGATAAATGAGCTGCGTTGTGTAGCCGCGCGGGCGGAGGATGCCGCGGCCGTAGGTGGTGCGCGCCTCGTAGTGGCTGGACGGCTGCACGAGTACGGTCGTGGGAGCCGCATAGGTGACAGCCGGCACGGCATAGACGGTTGTCGATGGGTAGAACGATAGAGTCGTACCGTATTTCGAGCTGTACGCCGTGACCGTGGGCGGACCGGGCGTCACGTAATACGTAGGGGGCGGCGGCAACACGACCACGGTCGGCGGCGTCGTATAAAGGCGACCGTTCGGGATAACGATCGGTTGCGCCTGCGCCCCACTGGGCAACAAGACGCAACCAAGCAGGGCCACTGCCATGAAAGTCGGAAAGCGTCGCATGGGGTGTTTTCCTTCCGAGCAAAATCGCCGGACTCTGGCATCAGGAGTGTTTGGATTATGTCAGACGTTGGATCGATGATCAAGGGGACTTGTCGGTTTCGACAACATGACCTCCCCTCTCTCCCTGAATAATACAGGGGAGAGGGGGGAACGGTTGCTCCCCTCCAAGGCCTTCGAAATGGTTGTGATTCTTCGTGCAATTCTCGTCGCTGCCGCATACACTCCTTCAACAAGCATCTCCATTTTTCGTGGGAGGCCGATCATGAAAGCGCTCGCGTTTTTCCTCACGGCGGTGGTGTTCATTCTGCCGACGCCGGTCTGTGCCCAGGCCAAGAAGAAGAACGTCCTGTTCATCATCGCCGACGATCTCAACAATCGCCTGGGCTGCTATGGTGATGCTCTCGCCAAGTCGCCGAACCTCGATCGGCTCGCGAAAAAGGGGATGGCGTTTAACCGCGCGTACTGCCAGTTCCCCTTGTGCAATCCGAGCCGGGCGTCGTTCATGACCGGACGCCGGCCGGACGGGACCAGGGTTCACGAGAACGCGACGCACTTCCGTCAGAACATTCCCGACACCGTCACCATGGCCCAGCTCTTTCGCAACGCCGGCTACTTTGTCATGCGCATCGGCAAGATCTACCACTATGGCGTCCCCGGTCAGATCGGCACCAGCGGGCTGGACGACGAAAAATCGTGGGAGAAGTTCTACAACCCGATCGGCCGCGACAAGAAGGAAGAGGATCTCTTGACAAACTATACGCCGAAGAAGACCGGTCTCGGCGCCGCCCTCGCCTGGCACGCATCCGAAAGTGGAGACGACGTCCACACCGACGGCATCGGCGCGACCGAGGCGATCAAGGTGCTCGAACAGAAGCGCGATCGTCCGTTCTTCCTTGCCGTCGGCTTCTATCGCCCGCACGTGCCATGGATCGCGCCGAAGAAGCATTTCGAGCAATTCCCGCTCGACAAGTTCAAGCTGCCGGTCGAGCCCGCCAAGATCCGCGCTGGCGTTCCCCCGGCGGCGTTTGGGATCAATCCGCCGAATTATGGGCTGAAGGACGAGGATTGCCGCAACTCGATCCGCGCCTATTATGCGTCGGTCGCCTACCTGGACTCCCAGGTCGGCCGGCTGCTCGACGCGCTGGATCGGCACAACCTGTGGGAGGACACCATCGTCGTCTTCATCGGCGATCACGGCTGGCTTCTGGGCGAGCACGGCTGCTGGCAGAAGATGCACCTCTTCGAGGAATCCGCCCGCGTGCCGATGATCATCGCCGCCCCGAACAGCAAGGCGCCCGGCAAGTCGTGCGATCGCGTTGCCGAGTTGATCGACATCTATCCGACCGTCGCCGAGCTGTGCGGCGTCAAGCTGGCGCATCCGCTGGACGGCAAGAGCATGAAGCACCTGCTCGATGATCCGACTTTGCCATTCAAGAAAGGCGCGTACACGCAGGTGACGCGCGGCGCTCCCAAAAAGGGCGGTTTCATGGGCTACAGCGTGCGCACCGAGCGCTGGCGTTACAACGAGTGGGATGAAGGCAAGAAGGGCGTCGAGCTTTACGACCACCTGAACGACCCCAAGGAACACAAGAACCTGGCAATCGACGACAAGTATGCCAAGGTCATCAACGAATTGAAGACGCTTCTGCGCGAGCCGAGGCAAGCGCGGCCCGCCGATTCAGGCGCGTTGTTCATGGAACGATCTGATTTCGCGACGTTGCCGCCGAGGACGCAATTGAGGGCACGCGACTGATGGGCATCGGCACTCTGCGCATAGCCCTGGTCGTACTCGCCGGCGGCATCGTTGTCTTCTGGCTCCTCTTCGCGCTGCTCGGGTCGCGCAAACGTGACGGGCAAAACGCCATCGTCGTCCTGCGCTACGGCTCGGTGCTGCAAATGGCGGCGTTGGTGTTCGCGCTGGCGCCGCCGAGCCTGATGGCGTGCAGCGTCTGGCTGCGGCCGTTGGAAAACGAGATGCGCTTGCTCACGCTCGGCGCGTCTTTTCTGGCGACCAGCGTCATCGGCGGGCTTCTCTTGATCGAAGTCGTCCGCGGCCAGATCGTCGTCAACGAGGAAGGATTGACGCGATTCTCGCCGTGGACTGGACAGGCGACGCTGCGTTGGGCTGACGTCGAGAGCGTGCGCTATTCGGCTGTCAACCGCTGGTTCGTCCTGCGCGGCTCGAATGCGTCGATTCGAGTCTCGCGGCATCTCAAGGGCATGCACACATTCGCCGAAACGGTCAAGCGAAAAGTCGCTACCGAGCGCTTGTCGGCGGTAGCGGAAGTGCTCAACACAGTGTAATCAGGCTTGCAATCGCCGACGTCTTTGCACGCGACCAGTCAAGACATCGACGATTCGACAGGAGCAATTGCTCCAGTTAGGCAACGTCCGTCTTGCGATCAAGAGCCGCACGTACCGCAGTAGTGAGTGTGTCGGGGACGAAGGGCTTGAAGATACAATCGACCTCACCTGTTCCGATGCCGTGGCGGATTAGCCTGCTATCCGTGTAACCGGACATGAAGAGGACTTTGGTTCTCGGACGCTTGTTCGTGATAGCCTGAGCCAGGCATGGCCCACCCATGTGCGGCATGACGACATCCGTCAGAAGCAGATCAATGTTGTCTGAATGCCCTTCGATCATATGGATCGCTTCGGCGCCGTCTTGGGCTTCCAGCACCGTGAAACCGCGTGCTTCGAGGATCTGGCGGGTCATCTTGCGAACACCGTCTTCATCTTCCACCAATAAAATCGTCTCGGTACCTCGTGGGACCGCCGCTAGTGGCGGCCTCGCCTCGACGGGACTCGTGTCTTCGAATCGTCGGAAGAATATCGAGAACAATGTGCCTTTGCCAGGCGCCGACTCGACTTCAATGTGACCGCCGGACTGCTTGACGATGCCATACACCGTAGCCAGCCCCAGGCCAGTCCCCTTTCCCTGCTCC
>SYHD01000076.1 GCA_005799265.1 Planctomycetia bacterium
AGATACCAGAAGAAGCCGTACTCGTAATTCTCAACTGTGGCTATCGACGAGATCACCAGGCGGCGCGAGCGGCGCACCTCCGGCTTGTCGGGCAGCCGGCGGTCGGTGTGCTTCCACAGGATGCCGAAGTCCTCCTCGTGCATGCAGACGGCGTTTTTGATCGTCAACGGCTCGCCGCGGCTCGTGCACAGATGGCCGTCGAAATACTTGATGAGGCCCAGGCAATCGCAGCCGAGCTCCAGGCTGTTGGCGCAATAGCCGAGGCCGTACTCGCCGGCGTCGAAAGCGTTCTTGCGGGCTTGCTGCGGCGCGGGATCGCCGTAGGGCACGACCATCTCCGACAGCGACGCGCGATAAAGGATCGAACGCTTCTTGCCGTTTTCTTGATAACACACGTTGTTGAGCGTCAGCCCCTCGCGGCCATTGAAACCGATCACGAAGCTCCACTTCTGCCAGCGCACGCAATTGCCATCGACCGCGAAGCTCGGCCCGTCGGCTTGCGTGATGTCGAGCGGCTTGATGTCATTGCGAGTTTGCGTGACCCGATCCGCTGCGTAGTTGCCCTGATGCGGCGGCAGCGGCCAATGCCCGTACTCCTCGACGCGGATCACCTTCATCTGATTGAGATCGACGACCGGGCGCAACCCTTCGATCGGCTTGGCGTAGCCGTTGTCGGTCGGATCGGTGCGCAGGAAGCAGAGCGGCCGAGCCAGACGGCGCGTGCGGTCTTCCTCCGAGCCGTAGTTGCCGGCGCTCCAGATATCGACCATGACGAGCCGCGTGTCGTCGATGCCGTACTGCTTCTTGAGGGCGGCCTTGAATTCGGGCGACGCGAGGACGGCCTGTTCGCATTCGACCTGCTCATCGCTGGTCATGGTCGGCTGCACGCCGGGGATGTGCTTGTGCGCGAGCAGCTTGCGATCGGTGAGCGAGACGGCGGCTTCGTAGCACGAGTTGGCGCCGTTGTCGAAGAGGACGGCGCAGGCTTGGCGCGGGAACGCCCAGGGCTGGCCATCCTTGGGCTTGGGCGGCTCCTTCAAGCTGACGCTGACGAAGCGCGTGGTCGGCGTGACCTTGCCGGCGTCCTTGAGAATGGTGACGGCAAGCTGGACCTCGGCGGCGGTCAACGGTTCGAGGGGGTGGTTGATGCTCATGACTGTCTCCAATGCCGGAGGAAGAGAAGAGTGAAATGCGTTTGCTGGAAAAGGAAAAAGGAAAAAGTGAAAACGACCGTTCACTTTTTCCTTTTTCCTTTTTCCTTTTTCCTTTTGCCTTGAACTACAGTCCTTTCGCGATCCGATCGTTGATGATCTTGTTCAGATCCGCCAACACCGCATCGAACGATTTCGCCGTCACCGCCTCCGCGCGGAACGTGTAGAAACCGCGTGCCACGCCGCCGGCGCAGATCATCACCGTGATGTCGTTCTGCTTCGCGACGTGGAACGGCTTCGTCTTCGCGAAGGGCTCCACGCTCAAGGTCGTGCTCTTCAACTTGTGCTCGACCGCAAACGCCTTCAGCTTGGCGTCGTGATCCTTGGCGTCGCCGATCAGGACGACGAAGTTGTCGAGCTTGGCGGCCTTGTTCTTGGCGACTTCTTCGAGCTTCTGGACCAACGTCGTCACCTGGGCGCTCGTGTCGCGCGTGAAGATGAGGACGGCCGGGTTTGGACCCAGGGCGGCCTTGTCGGCGCCGAAGTCGTTGACGATGATCGCTTTTTCCGGCGTGTAGACCGGAGCGTAGTAGCCGAGCGGGAAGGGGGTCGCCGTCTGCGCTTCGATGGCATCGATCACGCGTTCGATCGATGTGGGCGTGATCTCTTCCTTGGCAAAGGCGAAGGCGGCCTTGCACGAGCGCTTATTGAAGAAGATGACGGAGCAGTCGGCGTCGCGCGGCGCCTTGACGCCGGGCGGGCCTTGCGCGGGAGCGATGCTGACGGCACAGCTCCGCAGACCGCCGTGTTTCTCGACCATCTCCTTGGCACGCGCTTCCATGGCGGGATCGTCACTGCAGACGATGATGAACATATCCATGCTGCGATTGGCGGCGGCCGTGTCGTTGAGCTGCTTGACCAGACCGGTCAAGCGATCGTCCAGGTCGCGGAGGCAAACCATGACGATCGGGTTGTTGCCGTGGCCTCAGCAAGTCTCGCATTTGCGAGTGCCATAGGCGCCCAAGGGTTTCTTGGGAGTGTAAGTGACGAGCGGATCGCCGACCTTGGCAAGAACGTCGGGCTTCTTTTTGGCGGTCTGCCCCGCGGCGGGCGTCAGTTGAAACTCGCCCATCGGTCCCCCGCTCAAGGCAATCGCGAAGACGGCCCCAAGCACGCAGCACGAGCGCATTGGTTGCTCCTTTTTCAAACACCAGGTTCCTACAAGCCCCAACCGTTAGGGAGTGGTGAACTCCGCTTCCTTTTGGGCGCGGCTCGTACACGCAAGCTACTTCAAATTAACATGTCGCAATTCCTAAGTCTACCACGCGGGATTGATTGCCGACAGCTGAAAATGGCAACAATCGCCCTGTTTGGTAGTGCCCGGACACCTGAGACCGGCACGGACGTTGGGCGAAACTCCCATGGCATCACGTTCTTGCATGCTCCGCCCCTCACCCCCGGCCCCTCTCCCAGGAGGCGAGGGGAGAATTGCGCGTCAATTCACCAGCGTCAGCGACCTTAGCTCCTTCGGCAAATTGAAGCTCACGTCCTCCTCGCGAATGGTGCGCGTCTCGACAGTGGCGCTGTAGCGGCGCGTCAGGTAATCGACGCACTCCTGCACCACGTCCTCCGGGGCGCTGGCGCCGGCGGTCACGAGCACCGTCTTCTTGCCGTCGAACCAGGCGGAGTTAATTTCACGGGCACTGTCGATCAGGTACGCGGGTTTGCCGCAACTGCTGGCGAGTTCCGCGAGACGCAGGCTGTTCGAGCTGTTCTGGCTGCCCAGGACGAGCACCACGTCAGCCTCGGGGACCAACTCCTTGACGGCTTCCTGGCGATTTTGCGTTGCGTAGCAGATGTCGTCCTTCTTCGGTCCGACGATATTGGGGAAACGCTTGCGCAACGCCGTGATGATGACCTCGGCGTCGTCCACGCTCAGGGTCGTTTGCGTGAGGAAGGCGACCTTGGCGTCGGCGGGCAGCTCGAGCGCCTCGACCTCGTGCGCGTCCTGCACCAGACGAATGTTGCCGGGCGCCTCGCCGACGGTTCCGGCGACCTCGTCGTGCCCCTCGTGGCCGATCAAGAGAATCGTGTAGCCTTCCTTGGCGAAGAGGATGGCTTCGAGATGGACCTTGGTTAAGAGCGGACAGGTCTCGTCGATTGCGTTGAGATTGCGCTTCTCGGAGGCCTCTCGAATCGCGGGGGCGACGCCGTGCGCGCTGTAGAGGACGACCGAGTTCGACGGGATCTCGTCGATGGTGTCCACGAAGACAACGCCGCGCTTCTTGAAACGTTCGACGACGTGAAGATTATGGACGATTTCGTGATAGACGTAGAGTGGCGTGCCGAATAGCTGCAAAGCGCGTTCGAGGCTGTCGATGGCCATATTGACGCCGGCGCAGAAGCCGCGCGGATTGGCGAGAATGACTCTCATGCAGGGACTCCTTGGATGGTGTTATCCTACCCAAGGGAGAGAGAATTGCAAATGCCGCATGCGGCTCAGCGCTCGCTTGGTGTCGCTCGAGCGCCATGCCGCAAACGGCAGAAAGGCTACTTGGCGTATTCCAACGTCTTGACGCTGACGATCTTCTTCTTGTCGTTTTGATTGACGGTGCCGGTGACGGTCCCATTCTTGGCGCTCGCGCAGATATCGTTGTGGAATTTCTTGTCGGAGGCGGTGTCGAAGAAGAAGACTACGTCCTTCTTCGATTTGTCGTCCTTCACGACGATGACGGTGGCGCACTCGGTTCCCACGCTCAGTTCACACTTGTTGCAGCAGATCAGGCCCTTGAGGACGACCGTTTTCTTCCCGTCCTTTTTGTCCTGGGCGAAATTCGCGTCGGTGGTGACGAGCAAACCGACACAGAACATCGCGGCGACAGCGAACATGGTACGCATCGTTCTTACTCCTAGACAGGCGAGGTTTCAGAATCAGCAGCTTCAGGGTACTCGATCGAGCCACAAAAGCAAGTGGAATTCATGGCAGTGGGTCAGTCGGGTGTGCCCGCAGATTCCGGCACTGGATGGATGGTTAGCTGACCGATTGCCAGTACGCGTTCCAGTAGGTGCTGCTGCGTAGGCAGCACAAACCGGCCATCTTGTCTACATTTTCTACCCGCCAGCGTGCACCTCGAGC
>SYHD01000077.1 GCA_005799265.1 Planctomycetia bacterium
ACTCGGCCGCCTACGCCAAGCTTGGCTATCAGACGGCGTATCTGAAGACACACTACCCCGCGGAGTTCATGGCTGCGCTGCTCACGAGTGAGATCGACGACTCCAACAAACGCGACATCATGGTCGAGCACCTGGGCGACGCGAAACGGTTGGGCTGCGAGGTGTTACCGCCCAACATTCAGGAGGGCGAAGCCGAGTTCACCGTCAAGAATGGCAAGATCATCTTCGGACTACTGGCGATCAAGGGCCTCGGACGCGGCGCCGCCGAAGAAATCGTCCGCGTGCGCAAGGAAGGCGGAGCGTTCAAGGACTTCGTCGATTTTTGCGAACGCATCGATCAAAAGGCGATACCCAAGGCCGCCATCGAACGGCTCATCAAGGTCGGCGCCTTTGACTGCACCGGCGCCAAACGCTCGCAGCTCTGGGACGCCCTCACCGGCGCTTTGCAAGCCGCCAGCCAGGCGCAGACCGATCGCAAGCACGGGCAGCTCAATCTCTTCGACACGTTCGAATCCAGCAACGGCGGCGACGCCCCCTCTGGTAATGAAGGCCTGCGCAACCTCCCCGAATGGCCGCCTCTGGAGAAGCTCAAGTACGAAAAGGAATCGCTCGACTTCTATATCTCCAGCCATCCGCTCGGACAATACGAGGAAGTGCTGCGCCGCTTCTCCGGCGCCTCGGCAGCCAATCTCAGGCTGTGCGAGCCCAATCAAGAAGTCTTCATCGGCGGCATGTTGACTGTCGTTCGCTTCATGAACACGAAAAAGGCCCGCAACGGCAACTCGCGCTATGCTCGCTTCAAGCTCGAAGACTTCTCCGGCGCGGCCGAGTGCGTCATGTGGCCCGACGATTATGTCCGGTACAAGGACCTCGTCGAAGAGGACAAGATCTGCTTCGTCAGTGCGGTCGTCGAACGCAAGACTGACGAGCCGATCCTGCAGGTGACGCGCGTGTGGACCATCGAGCAAGGCCAGCTCGAACGGACGACGGGCCTCGTCATGGTGATGGACCTGACCGACGGCGGCGAGGCGGACCTGCTCAAACTGCAATCGATCCGCAATGTGCTCGGCCGGGCACGTGGAAATCTGCCGGTATTTCTACACCTGCGAGACGCCAATGGTAAATGGCTGCGCATGAAACTCGGCGACGATTTGAAGATCAACCCGACGACAGTGAGCAGGGCGGACCTGGAAACGATCCTCGGCGTCGGGCGCGTTGAATTCTCGCGGCAGGGAAACGGGCGCGCGTAGATATGTTCCCGAACTACGTCGAGCGCCACACTTTCATCTGGCGCAGATAGGTCTCGCGCAGCGCGTCAAGCTCCGCGTCATAGCGGCCGTCCTTGAAGTCGGGAAACGTCCACGGAAATGATTGATAGCGCCCATCCGAATAGCGGGCAACGAGGTCGGCGTAGATGCCGTCACGCAGGTAGATTTTCTGTCCAGCAGCCTTGATGCTGGCCAGCACGATCTTGTTGTGATCGAGATAGCCGATGTCGAGGTTGACCCGCCGTCCCATCGCCCCGGCCAGCTCATTTTCAATGGCGATGCACACGCGCTTCGCCGACGCAAGCTCGTCGGGAGCGCGCAGCGGCTCGAAGGAAACCAGTCGGCGTCGCAGGCCGCCGCCCATCTCGGCCTCGTAATAGTTCGTCAAATCGAACACCCGATCCGGCCCCTCGAAATCGACGGCGCCCCAATGAGCGGCCATGCGTGCGCGAACGTCCGCCAGAAGGTTCACATCCCCCCACAAGAGCGCGACGAAGAACTTGACCGGTTCAGGACTGGACGGCGTAGCCACGCGTCTCTCCTTTGCGTTGCAGCACGCTCAAGGCGCGGGCGACCAGTGCCGGCGCAATTTGAAACCGTCGTGCAACCTCGGCAATGAGCTGATCCGGCGGCACCTCGACGCGGCGTGCGTCCTCACCGCCCCGAATCAATAGATGTTGCTTCTGTAGATAAATTTGCTGTCGCCCCTCGACGCGCGACAAGACCGGATAGCGCATCATGTCGGCCTGGAATGAGATGTCCCAGGCACGCAAGAACTCGCCGGCGTCCACTGGCCGCGCCTTGTAGGTGAGCCGATAGGTGCGTTGACCTTTCTCCAGCGTGTGCAAATCTACCCGGGCGCCGGCGTCCGTGGCGATCAGCATGAGTTCGTTGAACGAGGTTGCCACCTTGATCGCGCCGTCAGTCGGCAAAGCGAGCGGCTGCACGATCAGGTAGCCAGGATCCAGAAGGTGCAGCTTCCCCTCGATCCACACCACCAGAGCGCTATGGGTGTCCGCGCCGTAGCGTCGATCGGCGAGGATCGGTTCCGCCTGCCAGCCGAGCGCACGCACCAGGTGCAAGAGCGTCGCCGTCAACGCGAAGCAAGTTCCGCCGGCGCCGTGCGTCCAGTGATCGGCGAGAACCTCGCGCGGGAAGCGCCGCGCCTGTTCCGCACGCCCGGTCTCGGCGTCCTTGATGATCTTCGTCAGGTTCTCGAACGGCAGCCGCGCGAAAGAGCGCGCCACCTCCGCCAGCAATTCAATCGGCGCCTGAGTATCGATGATATTTTGTGCGCGCAAGAACTCCTTGAGCAGCGGGGCATCGGCTTCCGGTGGCAGGAGGGGATGTTCGTGCATGTCGGCCCAGGTCCTTTGCGCTTATTATACAGGCCCTCCCATTCTGGAATTTACGGCAATCGACACGCCAGCGTGCCTACCATGAATGCTCTTCTCGCCGCCAACAAGCGAGACTTCTCATGGAAATTATTCATGCGTGGGTGCTTGATATCGCGACGAAGCCCGTTATCGCCAGGTGATTGCCTGGTACGGCAAACATCTGAGCAACACGCAAAGTTGACCCATCGTAGGCGCGACGAACTCTCACGTGGAGCGTGAGGGCTACGATACAATCCGCAGCGCGATGCGCTCGGGATCCACTGCATCCATCGCCGCCACAGTCACCAGGACCGACTTGAACGCCGGCGTCTTCGAAGCGGGATCGACGGTTGCCGGCACGAGCACGTTCGCCTCCGGATAATACATTGCCGCGTTACCCGCCTTGATGTCGAACTCACGCACGAGAATGTTCGCCATCGCGCCGGTGTCGCTGGCCACATTGACGCGTTGATCGTTCGCCAAGCCGAGACGAGACATGTCGGCGCGATTCATCAGAATCACGTCGCGTCTATCCTGGCCGCGGTAGATGTCTTCTTCGTCGTAGACGACCGTGTTGAACTGCCCCTCCGAGCGGATCGTCATCAAGCGAAGCTGATTGCCTTCGCCACGCATCGTCGGAAGCGCAACGACTCGAAACTGCGCCTTGCCGGTCGGCGTCTTGAACTTCGGCTCGTGAAACGTGCGGCCCGCGATCTGGAATTCTTGCTTGGTCGCATCAATCTGTCCAAGCGCCTCGTAGCCGGGGATGATCTGCGCGATCATCTGGCGGATGTGGCAATGGTTATGCATCGCCTGCCAGTTGACGGGGCCGTTCGAGCCGAGCAGGCGATCGGCGATGTCGCAGAGGATTTTGACTTCACCGCGGGCGCCGTTCAGGTTTTCCGTGTTTAGCCGCGGGTCGTAGACCCGCGCGGCACCCCCGTCTGACATGCGCACGTAGTTGAACATCGATTCCTGCGTCGTCGGCTCCGGCTCTTCGTCGCGCGCCAATACGGGCAGGATCAGCGTCTCCTTGCCGCGGCCCCAGGCGTGTCCCGTGTTGAGCGTGGTGTTGAGATAGGTCACGAGTTCGAGCTTGCCGAGGGCTCGGTGGGCGAGCTTGGCGTCGGGATTGCTGCCGAAGAGATTGCCGCCCAGGCATATCGCGGAACGAACACGCCCCTCATCCGCGGCACGCATGCACGCCATCGTGTCGAGGCCCGGCGACGTCGGCAGCTTCACTTTGAGATGGCTTTCGAGATTGTTGAAGACCTGCTCCTTCAAATTCGGCGCAACGCCCATCGAACCGATGCCTTGCACGTTCGAGTGTCCGCGGATTGGCAACAGTCCCGCGCCGGGCCGGCCGACCATGCCGCGCAGGAGCGCGACGTTGATGATGGCGTGTACGTTCTCGACGCCATGTATGTGGTGCGTGATGCCCATCGTCCAACCGAAGACGACGTTTTTCGCCTGGCAATAGAGATCGGCCATCTGCTCGATGACGGTACGCTCGACGCCGGAGTTTTGCTCGATCGAGGTCCACGGCATCGCGCGCGTCTGTTCGGCGAAAGCGTCGAAGCCTTCGGTGTTGGCCAGGAAGGCGCGGTCCTCGGAACCGCGCTCGAGCACGAGCTTGGCTAATCCCGTGAGTAACGCGATGTCGCCGCCGATGTGCGGTTGTACGTACAGGCTCGCGATCTTCGAGCCGAAGAGGAGGCTCCAGACATCCGAGGGGACGCTGAAGTTGACGAGGCCGACTTCCTTGAGCGGATTGACGACGATGACTCGTCCGCCGCGCCGGCGCACATTCATGAGCGTCTTCATCAGACGCGGATGGTTGGACGCCGGGTTGCCACCGATGAGGAAGAACAGGTCGGCGTGTTCGACGTCGTCGAGCGTGACCGTCGCGGTGCTGGTGCCGAGCGCGCTCGTCAGGCCGACGCCGCTCGCCTGATGGCAATAGTAGGAGCAGTTGTTGACATAGTTGGTTCCGTAAAGGCGCGCGAACAATTGCAAGAGGAAGCCAGCCTCGTTGGACGATCTGCCGCTGCAATAGAAAAAATTCTCATCCGGCGACGTGTTCTTGAGCTGTTCGACGATGCGCGAAATCGCGAAGTCCCATTCAACGGGCCGAAAGTGCGTGTCGGTAGGGCCCGCGAAAAGGGGCGTCGTCAACCGGCCGCACCACTCCAGCTCGCGCGGCGTCAGCGTTTGCAATTGCGCGAGCGCGAACTTGGCGAAGAACTCGTCGGTGATGCCGGCCTGCATGTCGGCGACCATCGCTTGAAAGGACTTCTTGCAGACTTCGGGCCAGTAGCCAAGCTCGTTGCGCATGCCGCCGGCCTGACCGCCCATGCCGAGGGCGCACGTCTTGCACGTGTTCTTGGAACGCATGGCGTGCCACAGCCTGCGCCAGCCGACACGGTTGGCCATACGCAGGGTGTACCAGATCGCGGCCCAGCCGCCGCCGGTTGTTTTGGGTTTCATGGCGATACCATCACGCGGTTTGTTCCCGATTGTTTTCATTATCGTTTCGACGGATACATCCAACAAGTCTCCGGATGGCCGCGTTGGGTTTATTGTTTGATGCGATGGTGTGCTGCCGTACAATATCTGCATCCATTGTGTGGCGTATGTTCTTGATACGAAACGCAACCGTAGACATCACGCTCCGCGTGATGTGGCCCATCATGCGGAGCGTGATGTCTACGACAACAGGAGCTGTCGTCGATGCGAATCACGGGCCTGACGATTGTGGTATTGGCCCTGATTCAGGGGCCGGGCTGCACCTCCAAAAAGGATGGCGAAGGCAAGACCGATGCTCGCATCACGCTGCGCAGCGGCAATGTCGTAGAGTTCAAGCTTGCCAACTCCCACGGCATTGAAGTGACCACAGCGAAGACGAGCGATTGGCAGCCGCGCATATGCGTGGATGGCCGAGTCGTCCCCAATCCGCACGCGACGCTGGAGATGCGTGCCCCGTTCGCCGGCATTGTGCAGATCGACACGGCCCCGTTTCGCGTCGGCGCGCAAGTCCAGGCCCACCGAACGATGGCGCTTTTCGAGGCGCGCGTCAGCCCACTCGAGAAGCTTGATCTGCGCGCCAAGAGCGCCGATGCGGAGGCGCGGCACAAGGGCGCCGAGGATGTCGTCAAGATTCGCCGGGAACGCCTCGATCGGCTCGAACGCCTCGACGCCGGCGCCATCTCGCGCGGCGATCTCGACGCGGCCCAGGTCCAACTTGCCGAGGCACGCATGCTCAAGGAAGTCACCTTCGCGCAGTGGAATTTGTGGAAGCAGGCTCTTGAATCCGTCGGCAAGAAGAGCATCATCGTGCCGATCCAGGCGCCGATCACGGGCGAAATCGCGGAGATCGGCGCCCAGCCCGGGGCCAATGTCGAAGCCGGACAGCTACTGGTGCGGCTCATCGATTTTCGCCGCGTGCTGGTCAGGTTGGATTTTCCCATGGAAAACCTAGACGCGCAACCTCCGCCGGATATTGAGGTCGAGGCGCTTTCTTCTGCGCATGAACGGCCGGTTCGCTGGCGTGCTTCATTGCGCGGACCGGCGCCGCAGATCGAAATCGGATTACAGAAGATCAGCTATCTTTACGAAATCGTGCCGTCGGACTCGGCGACCGCACTATCGAGCCCCAGCTGGCGCCCCGGTTTGTATGTCAAGACGGCATTGCCTGAGTTAGGCAAGTCGCCCCAGCCCGCAGCGGCGATTCCCGCCTCGGCCGTGCTTGTGCACCAGGGACGTCAGCTCGTCTACGTCCAGCTCACCCCCGGCCATTTCGAGCGCCGGGTGATCGAACTTCTCGGCCGAGCCGACGACACCCTCTTTGTCACCGGCGTGCGCGGCGGTGAGGCCGTCGTGAGCAAGCACGCGCAGGTGCTCCTGTCGGAAGAATTCCGCGGCGACTTCGATGATGACTAGAAATCCGAAAATCGAACATAGCTCAGGTGGGGAATCGTCATTGTCTTGTCTCTGTTCAGCGTTGGCTGGCTGGGCCCGCTCTGGTTTTCCGTGAACTGCTTGCTCACCTGGGCCGAGCACGAACAGCAAGGCGTTCACGGCCAACATAGTTTCCCTTTTCTTTCGGCTGCACGCGACGCTTTCACAATAGGCGGCGTCTGGCTCGGTATCATAGTCTTGTTCTGGTCGTTTCTCCTGGGCTGGAGCTGCTTGGTGAAGAGCAAACGAGTCTGCTAACCAACGGCTCAGGTTTCGGATCTGTTTCGGATTTCGAGTTTCGGATTTCGGCCCATGCTCCAATCTCTCGTCGCCTGGTCCCTGAAAAATCGACTTGTCGTCCTGGTGCTGGCGGTACTCGTGCTGCTTGTCGGCGTCCACGCCGCGCTGAAGGCCCGGCTTGACGTGTTCCCGGAATTCGCGCCGCCGATGGTCGTCATCCAGACGGAATGCTCCGGCCTCGCGCCGCTGGACGTCGAACAACTCGTCACCGTGCCGATCGAGAACGCGGTCAATGGCGTGCCGCGCCTCGCCAAGCTGCGTTCGCAATCGATCCAGGGGCTGTCGGTTGTTACGGTGATCTTCACGGATGGAACAGACAGTTACCGCGCTCGTCAGCAAGTGACTGAGCGCCTCGGCGAACTTGGCAACCAGCTCCCCGCAGGAGTCAAGCCGCCGCGGCTCGCCCCGTTGACGTCCTCTACCGGGCGTTTGCTGTCGGTTGGTTTTACGCCATCCTCTGTCCCTCTCAAGAAGGGGGCGCTCCTCGATCTGCGCGACAAAGTCCAATGGCTCATCCGCCCGCGTCTGCTGATGCCCGGCGTCGCCCAGATCACCATCGTAGGCGGCGAGGTACGGCAATATCAGGTCCACGTCGATCCACACAAGCTCGCGGCCCGGCAACTCGCCATGACCGACGTTCTCGATACTGTGCGGCAAGCGAGCGGCATCCGCGGCGGCGGCTTTATCGAAGACGCCAACCAGCGCATCATCATCCGCAGCGAGGGACAGCCGCTCAACGTCGCCGAGCTTGGTGAAGCCGTCATCGTCACCGTCGCCGGCTCTCCCGTGCGCGTCAAGGATGTCGCCCAGGTCGTCGAAGGCCCGGAACCCAAGTTCGGCGATGCTCAGATCGACGGCACGCAAGGCGTCGTCCTGACTGCGTTTCGTCAGCTCGAAGCCGACACGCTTGACGTGACGCGCCGCCTGGAAGCGGAGATCGAAAAGCTGCGGCCCGAACTCGAACGGCAAGGCATCACAGTCCATACCGGCCTTTTTCGCCAGGCCGACTTCATCGAGCACGCCGTCGGCAACGTCGCGCAGTCGCTGTGGATCGGCGCCGCCCTCGTCGCGGTCGTGCTGTTCGTGTTTCTCTTCAACGTGCGGACAGCGCTGATCTCGTTGACGGCGATTCCCTTGTCGCTCTTGAGCGCGATTCTCGTGTTGTGGGCGTTCGACGTGGGCCTGAACACGCTCACCCTGGGCGGACTGGCGAT
>SYHD01000010.1 GCA_005799265.1 Planctomycetia bacterium
CGATGAGCGGGAGGTAGAAACGGAGCAGGGTGGGATACTCTGGCACCGGCAACCGAAAGGGCCGGCAACCTGCATGGCCCACCTAAACCGCCGCGCTACCTCTCGACTCTACTGGTATACTATTTTCTGCCGCTCGCCTAAACGAATGCCACCTATCCCAACAAATCCTTCACCGCATCGCGCTCTTCTTCCAATTCTTTCAACGTGAGCTTGAACTTTTCTTGCCCGTAGGCGTCGAGCTTGACGCCATCAACGACATTGTAATTGCCCTTGCCGTCGGCACGGCACGGATACCCGAAGACGAGCCCGGCAGGGACGCCGTACTGCCCCTTCGAAACGACGGCCATGCTGAGCCAATCGTTGGCCGGCGTGGGTTTCAGCATGCTCTTGACGTGATCGAGGGCGCCATTGGCGGCCGAGAAGGCACTCGACAGGCCGCGTTTCTCGATGACCGCTTTTCCTCGCTCCTGACAGCCCTTGACGTAGGCGGTTTCGAGCCAGGGGCGGTCGGTGATGACTTCGGTCGCGAGCTTGCCGTTGATCTTGGCGTTGGTGAAATCAGGGAACTGTGTGTTGGAGTGATTGCCCCAGATAGTCATGCAGGTGACGGCTGCGTTGCCGACGCCGGCTTTCTTCGCCAGGGCGGCAACCGCGCGATTGTGGTCGAGCCGGGTCATGGCGGTCCAGCGTTCGGCGGGGATGGCCTGGCCATTCTTGTAGGCGATCAGACAGTTGGTGTTGCACGGGTTGCCTACGATGAGGATGCGCACGTCGGAGGCCGCCTTGGCCGCAAGGGCTCGGCCTTGTTTTTGAAAGATCTGCGCGTTCTTGAGAAGCAGGTCCTTGCGTTCCATGCCCGGACCGCGCGGGGCGGCGCCGACGAGCAAGGCCCAGTTGCAGCCGTCGAATGCCTTGTTTTCGTCGTCGGTGACGATGATGTCCTTGAGCGTCGAGAAGCCGCAGTCCTCGAGTTCCATGGCGACGCCTTCGAGCGTCTGCATCGGCTTGGGATTGATCGACGCCGACAGTTCCAGCAGTTGCAGGACGACTTGCGTGTCCGGTCCAAAGACCTCGCCTGACGCCAGGCGAGGCAACAAGGTATATGCGACCTGGCCGGCGGCGCCGGTGACTGCGACACGAACGATATTTGGCATGGGATAGTCCCTTTCGAGTTGTTCGGTGGCTCGGCGCGTCTCGACACGAAGGGGCCGCGCCATACTTTAATTCATATGAAATGATCCCCAATCGTTTAGCCCATCTTTCGTGCGTCATGGGTTCGCGTGGCGCCATGCGAGCGCTAAACGAAATCAACGGAGTTCTCCATGATCAAGCTCGGTATTAATGGTTTCGGCCGCATCGGACGTCTGGTCTTTCGCGCCCTCGTCGAACAGGGCCTGCTCGGCAAGAGCATGGACGTCGTCGCCGTCAATGACCTCGTTCCCGCGGACAACCTCGCGTATCTGCTCAAGTACGATTCCACGCAAGGGCGTTTCAACGGCACGGCGTTGAGCGAAAAATCGTCGCCGAGCGTCGCCGAGGATGACACGCTCGTCGTCAATGGACACAAGATCAAGTGCCTGGCCGTGAAGGAAGGCCCGGCGGCGTTGCCGTGGAAGGCGCTCGGCGTCGATTACGTCATCGAATCGACGGGGCTTTTCACCGAGGCCGAGAAGGCAAAAGGTCACATCGCTGCCGGCGCCAGGAAAGTGCTCATCTCCGCGCCTGCCAAGGGCGAAGACATCACCATCGTCATGGGCGTCAATCATGAAAAATACGACGCCGGCAAGCACAACATCATCTCCAACGCGAGCTGCACGACGAACTGTCTCGTGCCGGTCGTCCACGTTTTGCTGAAGGAAGGCTTCGGCATCGAAGAGGGCCTGATGACGACGGTACATAGTTACACGGCGACGCAGAAGACCGTCGATGGCCCATCGAAGAAAGACTGGAAGGGTGGCCGAACTGCGGCGATCAACATCATCCCGTCCACGACTGGCGCCGCCAAGGCCGCTGCCCTGGTCATCCCCGAGGTGAAGGGGAAGCTTACGGGCATGGCGTTTCGCGTGCCGACGCCGACGGTGTCGGTCGTCGATCTGACCCTGCGCACGGTCAAGGCGACGAGCTACAAGGAAATCTGCGAAGCGATGAAGAAGGCGAGCGAGACCTACCTCAAGGGCATCCTCGCCTACACCGGCGACGAAGTCGTATCGAGCGATTTCATCCATGACGCCCATTCGAGCATCTTTGACGCGGGTTCCGGGATCGAATTGAATAGCCGCTTCTTCAAACTCGTGAGCTGGTATGACAACGAATGGGGCTACTCGAATCGCTGTGTCGATTTGCTCAAATACATGGTGAGCCGCGGATGAAGGGTTTACTAACCCTGAGCGCAAGCGAGGGGATAGCAAGATCCCTCGCGAGAATCGCATGGCATCGCCAGGGATTCTGCTCTCCCCTCGCTTGCGCTCAGGGTTAGTAAGACGTTCATTGGATGACGATCATGGCGAAACTCTCGATCGACAAGCTCGACCTCAAAGGCAAGCGCGTCCTGATGCGCGTGGACTTCAACGTGCCGCAGGACAAGGCGACGGGCGCGATCACCAATCCGCAGCGCATCGTGGCCGCGCTGCCGACGATCAAGCACACGCTCGACCAGGGCGCTGCAGTCATCCTGATGAGCCATCTCGGCCGGCCTGACGGCGAACGCAAAGCGAAGTACAGCCTCAAGCCCGTCGCCGAGAGGCTGCACGAGCTACTCGGTCGGCCTGTGAAGTTTCTTGACGATTGCGTAGGTCCCGCAGTCGAGGCCGCGTGTGCCGCGATCAAACCGGGCGAAGTAATCCTGCTCGAAAACCTGCGTTTCCACATCGAAGAGGAAGGCAAGATCAAGGACGATAAGACGGGCGAGACGAAGAAAAAAGCGACTCCCGAGGAAGTCGCCGCCTTTCGCGCATCCCTGTCCAAGCTCGGTGATGTCTACGTCAACGACGCCTTCGGCACAGCCCATCGCGCCCATAGTTCCATGGTCGGCGCGCAGATGCCGCAGCGGGCGTCCGGCTATTTGATGAAAAAGGAGCTTGACGCCTTCGCCCAGGTGCTCGATCATCCCAAGCGGCCCCTGCTGGCAATCCTCGGCGGCGCCAAGGTCGCGGACAAGATTCAGCTCATCGAGAACCTACTCGACAAGGCCGACGAAATCATCATCGGCGGCGGCATGGCGTACACGTTCTTGAAGGTGCTCAACAACATGGAGATTGGCACGTCGCTCTTCGATCCCAAGGGGGCGGAGATTGTGCCGAAGGTGATGGAGAAGGCGAAAGCGAAGAATAAGCCGATTCATCTGCCAATCGATTTTCTGTCGGCTGACAGGTTCGACAAAGATGCAAACACGAACGTTGTCAACATGCGAGACGGCATGCCGGCGGGCTGGCAAGGACTCGATTGCGGGCCCGCATCGATCAAGAAATTCGTTGAAGTGATCGCCCGCGCCAACACGATCATCTGGAACGGGCCGGTCGGCGTCTTCGAGATGCCCAAGTTCGCCGCCGGTACGCGCGCAATCATGGACGCGATGGTCGCGGCGACGGCACGCGGCGCGGTCACCGTCATCGGCGGCGGCGATACCGCAACGGCGGCGGTGCAGTGGAACGCGGACGGCAAGGTCACGCATTGCTCCACCGGCGGCGGCGCGTCGCTCGAGTTGCTCGAAGGTAAGACGTTGCCGGGAATCGCGGCCCTTTCCGATACGTGAAGTTCCCGCCGCATGCGGCTTGACGCTCGGAGTGAAGCAGCGAGCGCTAAGCCGCAAGCGGCGTAGGTCTATAAGGTGACAACAATGTCCACCGCCAGCCGAGGCAAACGCGGCGTCCCCGAAGGATTGTGGATGCGCTGTCCGCAATGCAAGGCGACCGTCTTCCGCAAAGAGGCGGAGGCCCGGCTCAACGTCTGCCCGGAGTGCCAGCATCACTTCTATCTGCCGGCGCGCACACGCATCAAGCAACTGCTTGACGAGGAAAGCTTCGAGGAGTGGTTCACCGACTTGCAACCGAAAGATCCGCTGCAATTCAACGATCGCGTTCTCTACGGCCAGCGCTTGAAGGCCGAGCAAACCAAAACCGGCATGCCCGACGCCGCCGTGGTCGGGCGCGGCTACATCCGCGGTCGGCCGGTGGTGTTTGCGGTCACCGATTTCGCGTTCATGGCCGGCAGCATGGGCTCGGTCGTCGGTGAGAAGCTGACGCGTGCGACCGAGGAGGCGACTCGCCTCGTGTTGCCGCTCATTATCGTCAGCGGCTCCGGCGGCGGGGCGCGCATGCAAGAAGGCATCC
>SYHD01000078.1 GCA_005799265.1 Planctomycetia bacterium
ATCCGTCGCTTGCGCGTCCGGCTAACTTGCGGCTCTACCGCTGCGCCGTCGCGTTCTTCGGCAGCTTGCGATCCATGTCCGCGACGTGTGCCTGCACCGCTCCCTCCAACGATGGGAATGCTCCAGCCAAACGCGGACGCAGTGGGCCGGGCCGCGGATTCGTACGCAGGTCTTGCAGGTAGCCCAGCAGTGCCTGCTTCGCTTGCGGCGTCGAACGCAGCATCAGATGAACCCAGGCCCAGGATTCGCGGTATACCTCCGGCAACATTTGCTGAACTTCTTCGAGTCGCTCCAGCCGCGCGAGGTCGTAACGCACGCCCGGCTCGCGCAGCGCCTCGACGTGGTCCTTGTTGACGCCGTTCTGACCGCTTGGCGCCTCGAAATACTCCGCCAGCCCCTCGTCGAGCCAGATCGGCACGTTCTTGAGGACGCAGTGCAGCATGGCGTGCGTCAATTCGTGGCGCAGGTCCTGTTGCAGACGCTTACCCATGTAAGTGTAAACGACGAGGTCCTCGGCTCCGCCCAGCCGACGCGGTTGCACCATGAAGTAGGCGCGTCGCTCGGGCAGGTCGGGCCGTTTCGAGCGTATGAAACTCTCGTAGCTAGCTTTGTCCTCGAACAAATAGACCGACACGTCGGTGCTCGACGGCGGCAGACGCAATTCGCGATAGACCTGCTCGCGATGCTGCTCGAGGTCCTTGAACATCGGATGATCTTTGCGGATCTCCAGGTCGGAGTAGAAGATGAACTGCGACACGCGCACGGCATGCTTGCTCGGCGCCCCGGCGATCGGCTCCTTCTTCTCGGCGCGCTCTTGCTGCGTGCCGGTGAAATTCGGCAAAAGATTGCAGCCGACCAGCCCCGACGCGAACGTCAAAAGCAGGAGGCGAAACCAAAGTTGACGCCGAGTGATTGTCATTCGCTCCTCAACAGGCCTAGACCCAGGGGGCGGATAATATGCAGAGAGTGCGGATCGTACAAGAGGAAATCGACCGACACGGGTGGGATCTTGCGTGATTTTTCGCCCAGCTTGCCCGTGTTAACTTGCGATGAGATTGCGGTTTACGGGGCTCGGCTCGCCGTCGGCGGCTAAAGAAGCGGCTTGCCGCGCCGGTGATTGCGGAGGACTTTCTTCGCGGTTGCCTGGTCGATCTTGTTCCACCAGCTTTTCCAGTCGCATCGGCCGAAGGCGCCGCACTGAAGATACGTCAGCAGGAAGCGCAGACGATCGGTGCGTGTGATCTTGGGAATGGCGTGAAAGCTCGCGTTGAGTCGAGCCAGGTTCTGAATGCGACGTGAGCGCGACACCTTGGCGAAGCGGTCCACGCCGACCAGATCGATCAGCCAGACCGACGATTCCGGCATGTAGAGAAGGTTCTGGATGTCCTGCGAGTACGCCGACGGCTCGTCTTCCGGAGCGTCCCAGCGGCGCACGAGGATGTTGGCCGCCTTGAGATCGCGGTGCGAGAGGGCGCGCTGATGCAAGGCGCGAATGGTGCGGGCCACGCGTTCGATCACTGGCCGCAACAACTGGAGTCGGCGCGCCGTGGGTAGCCCTTCGAGGCTGTCCACATACTCATGGAGATCGCCGGCGTGGGCGATCTTTTCCATGAGCAGGTATCCCTCGAGCCACATGCCGAGCTTTTGGCGATGCAGGACGACGAAGGGGCGCGCCGTCGGCAAACCTCGTTCACGAAAACCCTGGCCCTGCACCCACGAGCGCAAGGCCGGTGTGGGGCGAAACAGCGACGCGAGTGGGTCTTTCAACACCATCGTCTTGAAGCGCTTATAGATCACGGTCCGCAGCTGCCCATTGACGCGGAAGGGAATTTCGATGACCGTGGCCGAGGCGGAATCTTTCAAGACGCGCACGCCGGGCACGCGAAACGGCGCATCGGGATCGCGCACGAGTGCCGCAACATCATCGGCGTCGAGTTCCGTGACGGCCAGCCCGACGACGTTGCCGTTCTTGACTCTGCGGTAATGGCGATTGTCGACGAGGCAGCGCCTGTCGCGCCGGTGCCAGAAGCGCAGGTTGCGCTGCCAGCTCAGCGCCTCGATCTCATGCAGTTCGCGCGTGTAATGCTTGACGCCATAAGAGTCGCGCTGCCAGACGCCCAGCTGGCGCGTCTGAAAGTACGCTTTCCAAAAGCGCATGCGATCCGCCAGGCCAACGCGCAGGGTAAACCAACAATTGATCATCACGAGATTAGCCCGGCTCTGACGCCAGTTGAGCGGCGGGCCCATCTTGACGGCCAGGAGATCGATGATGAAAAGTTCAACGCGATCGTCCGGACAAACACGTACTAGCAGATTGGCGGCGTGCAGATCGTGATGCAGAATCCCCGCGTCGTGAATGCGCGCCACGAGCGTGCCCAGCTGGCTCGCCAGGTGCTGACGCAGTCGGGTCGCGCGCGGCTCCTGATACGTCGGCAACACGGCGGCGAGGAAAAAGTGCAGCGGGATGCAGTCATCCAGGCTCTGCGTGATGAGGATGCTCTCGCCGGAGCCGACGCGCCTCTCCTCTTCGGCCAAGGCCAGGGCGTTGATCGTCGGAATCCCGCGCGCGACGGCGGCGGCAATGCGCTCGAACTCCATGCGCGCCTTGCTGGGGCGCACCAGCTGGCGAATCCACGCGCGCGGATCGTGTACGAAGTTGTGCTTCACGTAAAAGCACAGGCCGGGCAACTCGACGCGATAAACGATACGGTGCGGTCCCTGCTTGACGACGCGCGCCTGCCCCGACGCCAGCCATTCCTCCATGCGCAGGCCATCTGCCGAGAGCAACTCGGTTTCCAACCCTGGCCGGAGGGACCAGCGGAAGCCTCCGGCCAATTGCCGCGTCAGGGTGTTGTGGGACACATTCATCAAGTTAAGACTCGAGAACCCAGATAGCCATTACCATTGCATGTTGGCCGGACGCGCCAGCGACGAATCATCCGGTATTCCGTCACTTGCGCGTCCGGCTAACTTGTGCAGGACCCATTGCCAGGCCGCGCCGCCGCATGCGACGCCAAACTCCGCCTCCACGAATCGTCGGCCGGCCCGCCCCATCTCGCGACGCAGGGCCGGATCGTTGGCGAGCAGCTCGATCGCTTCGCGCCATTCGTCCGGCGACTCGACGAGAAAGCCGGTCTCACCATGACGTACGAAGTTTTTCTGAACGCCCACCGGATTGGCGATCACCGGCAATCCCGCGGCCATGTATTGCAATAGCTTCAAGCCGCACTTGCCTTCGCTCCACAGATCGTCGGGCAGCCAGCTGATACCGATGTCTGCGTCCGCGAGATCGTTGGCCTCGGTCGCTTCGCTCCAGGGGCGAAAATCGATGGGCAAATGCTCTAATCGTAGGGATCGGTCGCAGATGATTCGTAACTCAAGTCCGGGTACTCGTTTTCCGCAATCATTGAGCAGACTACCAATTCTGACCAGACCGCGCAAGGTACTGGAAGATCCGATCCATGTCAATTTAACGGACCCACGCTCGGCGTCGTGGCGTGCAAGGCGATAACGGCTCGGATCGACGCAGGTTGGAATGTAGCGAACCTTCGCCGGGTCGGTCAGGACACTGGCCTGCTCGTACAGGAACGGGTTGCCAGCCACGACCACGTCGGCCATCTGGACCATTTGTTTGAACTGTTCATATCGCTTCGGGCAGTCCTGGCCGCGCGGGTTGTATGAGCTATTGAGAAAGATTGAATCGTCAAAATCGTAGATCAGCCAGCGCACCCGTCGGCGAATCAACTTGAGCTGCCACGTCGGGAAGAGCTTTCGTTGCACGATGAGAACGTCGGCGCCGTCTATAAACGACGGGAGCATCTGTTGCACCATCCAGCCGTTCGACCACGGGCGCACTTCGATGGCGTGACCGGCGTTTGCGAGGTGGGCACGGAAAGCCGCGACGCGATATCGGCAGCAGACGTGTTCGTGGCTTTTCACCAGGGCGGTGATGCGCATTGAGGCCTCCATGACAAACCGCGGGCGCGGGCATTGCCTGCGCGTGATCTCGTGCGAGCGCTAAACGGGGATCGGCTAACGGCGGCGGTCCTTCATCGCCGTGCGTATCTGCTTGGCGGCGTCGGCCTTCTTTTGCGATTCGCGCTTGTCGTACTGCTTCTTGCCGCGCGCGACGGCGATCTCGATCTTCGCGCGCCCGTTCTTGAAGTACAACCGCAATGGAATCAGCGTGTAGCCCTGCTGCGACGCCTTGCCCGCGAACTTGTCGATCTCGCGCCGGTGCACGAGCAGCTTGCGCGGGCGTTTTGGCTTGTGGTTGAGCCGATTGCCCATCGTATATTCGGGAATGTCGCTGCCGATCAGCCAAAGCTCGCGTCCCTCGATCTTGGCGTAGGCATCTTCCAGGCTGGCGGCGCGTTCGCGCAGGCTCTTTACCTCTGTTCCAGTAAGGACGATGCCGCATTCCAGGGCGTCGAAGATTTCGTACTCGTGAAACGCGCGTCGATTCTTGCAAATGGGCACAATGTCGTCGGCGTCTTTGGATTGTTTCTTGTTGCCAGCCATGGGTGCATCTTATCACAACACCCCAGTCACGAAAACGCGACTTGGCAAGCGCTAGCGGTGTGTATTTCCGGCGCTGTCTTTTGTTCACTAACCCTGAGCACAAGCGCGGGGATGGCCCGACGCTTGCAATGGGATGCGGTAATTGCGAGGCATCCTGCGATCCTCGCGCTTGCGCTCAGGGTTAGTGAAGCCAATCCGTGTCAAGTTCCAGCATCGGCTTGACAGATACAAGTGGAAGGATATAGTGCGCCGCTTCCTTAAAAAATGGGCGTTTTTCGCGAGCGAAAGAGCGGAGGCGATCTCGGCGCTTTCGGCAATAAGACGGGAACAGCGCGGACGGGGCAAGGCATGGCCGACACGCACACCACCATCGCCGATCTGAAGACGCTCGTGCAGCGCTTCGTCGAGGAGCGCGCCTGGCAGCCGTTTCACAGTCCGAAGAATCTCGCGATGGGCATCGCCATCGAGGCTGCCGAACTGATGGAGTGTTTCCTGTGGGTCGATCTGCCGGCGTCGTACGAGCAGGCCAAGGACGCGAAAAAACGCGAGGCGATCGCCGACGAGATGGCGGATGTGCTGTGCTATCTGCTCAATCTCAGCAACGTGCTCGGCATTGACCTGAGCGCGGCGTTGGCGGCGAAGATGGTGAAGAATGCTCAGAAGTATCCGGCTGAGTTGTATCGGGGCAAATATCAGGTCTAAGAGGACCGCCGTGAAGGTAGTCAGGCTGATTCTGGGATCCACGCTCTTGGTCGCAGTCTCGTTCGGCGCCTACTGGGCCGTGTGCGCGCAGGAAGGGGGCCCGCTTTGGCCCGCGCCGCCCGTGCTGCCTCCGGGCCCGCCCGTGCCCGCGCTGCTGAATGGTCAGATCAAGAAACCAGGTTGGACCGGAACGGCCACCGAGGACATCTTGCCGGTCGGAGGCGTGATGCCGAATCCGAACTTCCCGACGCCGGCGCTTGATGCGCCGAAGAAGGACCTGAACGTGCCGGCGCCGCTGCCCGGGATGAGCCAACCGAAGCCGCTCGAAGTGTTGTTTCCGTTGCCGAAACCGGTCGCGCCGGTGATCCCTGAACCGACCAAAGTATTCATCAAAGATCCGCCGTTGCCGGACCACAGCAAGGCGGAAGCCAAGAAGGATACGCAGAGACCATTGATTCCACCGCCGCTGCCGGACGCCAAACCGAATTTGCTCACGCCTCCGCCGCTGGCAGTACCGGAGACGAACAAGGAGACCTTCGCACTGCCCCTGGTGGTGCCGGAAACAAAGAAGGAAATTTTCACGCCGCCGCTGGCAGTACCGGAGACGAAGAAGGAGATCTTCGCGCTGCCGCTGGTGGTGCCGGATACGAAGAACGAACACTTCACACCGCCGCCGATACCGGAGCCGCAGAAGGCGATCGTGCATCCGCAGTCGAATCCGGGAACGAGCGATCGCATGAAGTCGTTCGTGCGTATTCGTCCTCCAGGAAGCGACGTGCCGCAGCCCGATGGATTGACGGGGCCGATACGGAAACGCGAGCCGATCCCCGTGCCGTATCCGCTGCCGCCCGCACAGGCGTCCACCGACCTTGGCTCGTCGAATCTGCTGAGCATACAGACCCCGAGCGTGACGGTCGAGAAACGTGGGGCCGTACGAATCCGGGCGGGCGAGGCGGAGACATATCAGTTCGTCGTACGCAACCTCGGTCCCGTCCCCGCGCAGCTGGTGCGTATCGAAGAAGAATTGCCGGCGTCGGTCCGCATTCTCAGCGCCGAGCCGATGCCCGCGCCCGATGGCAGCCGTCTCGTCTGGACGCTGCCCATGCTCAACGTCAATCAGGAGCAGGTTCTGCGTGTCGTGCTCAAGGCCGGCGCCGACGCCGAACTTGGGCACCGCGTCAATGTCAGCGTCTCGGCCAGCAATCAGAGCGCGACGGCGTTGCGGCCCAGCGTGCCGGCGGGGACGTTGCCGGTTCGATTGACGGGGCCGAGCCAGGTGTCGGTTGGCAAGACGGCGAATTTCGAGATTCGCGTCGTCAATCAAACCGGACAGCCGCTCAACAGCCTGGTTCTGCACGCCGTATTGCCCGAAGGACTGAGTACGCCGGATGGACGCGAGATCGAAGGGACCGTGGACGGCGCCTTTATGCCCGGCGAAGTCAAGACGCTCAAGATGCCTGCCGCCGCCGTCAAGCCCGGACGCTACACGGTGCACATCAAAGTCTCAACCAAGACCGGCATGATGGCAACCGACTCGATAACCATCGACATCGTGGCCGACGGCGTCCTGTTGCAGCAGGCGCCGGCGACAAAGATGCTTCTGGGACGCAATGGCGACCTGCGCATCGATCTGACGAATCACTCGGGTAAGCCGTTGCGCAACGTCACGATCACCGATCGGCTCCCCGAAGGCGTTGAGTTCATCGCCGCCAGCGAGCGCGGACTCTATCAGGCGAATAGTCGCACTGTTCACTGGCTGATTGATCAGCTGCCGGTCGGCAAGTCGCACACGTTTTTCGTGCGTGTCAATGGGCACAAGGCCGGGCAGCACAATAACGTGGTCGCCGCGAAGGCGGACGGAGTCACCGAATTGCAGGCGCCCGGAGTCATTTTGATGGAAGGCGTCGCCGACCTGACGATGCGCGTCGTCAGCCGTGACAACCATCTTGAGCTGGGCCGCGAAACCGTTTACGAGGTCCAGGTGCAGAATCCCGGCAGCCTGACGGCGAGCCAGGTACGCCTACAAGTTCAGTTCACGCCGGGCCTGACGCCGCGCAGCGCGGAAGCGAGCGCGTGGCACACGATCGATCGACAGAACGTGCTCTTCGAGCCGCTGGATACGCTCGGACCACAGGGACAAGCGATTTTTCGCGTGACGGCGCTATCGCAGAGCGTCGGCGATCAGCGGGTGCGCTTCACGGTGGTCAGCGATCAGGTGCGCACGCCGATCCAGCGCGAAATCAGCACGATCGTGTACCGCGACTAGCGCCAAGCCGCAAGCGGCTCCGCAAAGCTGATGTTGCTCCGCTGGAATGAGTTGATATAAGGGGACACCTTCGACGAAAAACCCTGGTGTTGAAAGGCCGCTCGTTAAACGAGTGTTAAAAGTAAATTTTTTGAAAGAATTTCTTTGCATCGTCATTCGGAAGCCGGTACTGTCATCCCTCATTGAATGATCAGACCGACACTTCCATGAACGAACAGCCACGAAGGCTGGGAAAAGGGGAAGGGATTCCCCCCCCTTTTAACTCCTTCCTGTTCTCTTCACGACGAGCAAAGCCGATAGCGGAATTCACCAGAATTCCGCGCGCGAATCAGCGAAATTCTCACGAATTCCGCCGCCCGGTTGGTTGCTCTTGAGCCGATTCGAAGGCATTGTTAAGATTCGGCTCACGATGATTGGAAATCACCGTCGTCGCGTGGACGCATCACGCGCGTGAATTCCCGTCATACCAACCCTGCGAAGAAGCAAACGGAAGAAGAGGACAACGCGGCTAAGTGTGGCGCTCAGGAAGGGCGCTCGCGAAGCGCGTTTGGGGGAGGTGTGAAAATGAATGCAGGCCGAACGGAAAAGGAAAAGGAAAAGGAACAAGCACGGGTACACATTCGCTGGATGATCCGCCGCGACATGCCGGAAGTCTTGCAAGCGGAACAGCTCAGCTTCGAATATGCCTGGAACGAGGAAGACTTCCTGCGTTGTCTGCGCCAGCGCAATTGCATCGGCATGGTCGCGGAGCATGGCGAGAAAGTCGTCGGCTTCATGATCTACGAATTGCACAAGAACAAGCTGCACATTCTCAACTTCGCCGTCCATCCGACGTGGCGGCGTCACGGCGTGGGGGCCCAGATGGTTGCCAAGCTTATCAGCAAGCTGTCGAGCCATCGCCGCACGCGGATTACCTTGGAAGTGCGCGAGACGAACCTGCACGCCCAGCTGTTCTTCAGCCGGCAGGAATTCCGGGCCATGCGCGTCCTGCGCGCCTTCTACGAGGACAGCGGCGAGGACGCGTTTCTCATGGAATACCGCTTCGGCGACGATATCGGCGAAGAATTAGACGAAACTGTCAATCGCATCGCCCAGTACGAAGAGAACTAAGCATCAGAGCCTGAAGTGTAAGCGAAGTGTATTGCTTCTTCGCTAACGCTTCAGGCTCTGAAATTGCCCGCCGCCTTCCACTTCCCCTTTTCTTTTCCGCGCCCTTCCTTTATATCTGCCGCGTCCGCGCCAGCATGTGATGTCATCCGAATCCATCCACGGTGGTTGCCATGACGGATTATCCGCGCCCGTTTGCGTCCGAACACGAACCCAGGACAGACGCCCGCCCGCGAACCGATCTCGGCAATCACTCGCTGCAGTTCTGGTTGACGGTGCTCGGTCTGGGCTGCATTTCGCTAATGGCCATGATGTGGGGAGCCTCCAACGCCCTGGCCACGAAAGGTTCGGAAAAACTCTTGCGTATCGGCCTGCTTCTCCCTAAACTCAAGAATAATCACGGGGACCGGAAGGCTGACGCTTTCCGCATGTCGGAGCCTGAAACCAGCGAATTGGCTCATCCGAAGGAACGGGAAACCCCGGCGCCGCCTCCTCCCGAAGGAGCCAGAGAGGTCGCCGCGGTGATCGATCATCCCAGGGTCACGATCGAAGCGCCGGTTCCTCGCCATCCTACCGAGAGGAGCGAGACCGCCGAACCGCCGCCGGTCGCCGCCAGCGAGCCTGGGTTGCACCTGATCCCGCGCGTCGAGTCGACGCCGGCCTCGCAGCCTTCGCCTCCTACCGAGACGAAAGCCGTGGCGTGCCCCGACCCCGTCGTATATCTGCAGCCTTGTACCTCGCAACGTGGAGACAGTCCGATGATGCGCAACTGGAAAACTCTGACGATGTACTCACTCCTCACGACCGCCAGCGTCGTCTTCGTGCCGCAGCCCATCCTTGCGGGCGGGGACAAGACGCCGATCAAGGTCGAAGGCGTCGACGAGCTAAAGAAGACGCTCGAAGAACTGGTCAAGCGCGTCGGCGCCCTGGAAAGCAAGAAACTTTCCAAGGCCGAAGAAGACGCCCTCGCCGAAATCTTCCGCACCGAATTGCGGAAGCTCGAGAACGGCGCGATTGCCGACCTCAAGAAAAGCATGGAACGCGATGTCGCCTCCTTGCAGACCGAACTGTTGAAACAGAAAGCGTTGCTCGACGCTTACAAACTCCAGATCGATGATCTCAACAAGAAGGTCCTCGCCGGCGGCGCTGGTTCGCCCGCGGTGGACAAGGCCTTCATGGAAGAGCTGCGCGGCTCCATCAAGGCCCTGAACGAGACGATCGCCAAGTTCGGGCCGACGGACAAACGTCTGTCGATGTCGCCGCCGAACGCCACGACGACGACGGGCCGAGTCGTGATCGTCAATCTTTACGCCGAGGACTTGCTCTTCATCATCAACGGCACGCCGCACCGCGTGCCGGCCCTGACGACGTTTCCGCTGGACAACATCCCGGTCGGCACCCTGCGTTACGAAGTCGTGGCCAACCGCTGGGGCACGGTCCAGAGCCGGAGCGTTAGCCTCGCCGCGGGGGAAACGTACACGTTGACGGCATCGCATCCACGCTGACCGCTTTTTTTTTAACGAGCCGCGACCGTCAGGGAGCGGGTTTTCCCACCGCGCCCTGACGGTCGCGGCTCGTTCTCAATCCCACCACTTACCGCGATTCCATGATCGTCACCATCGACGGCCCCGCTGGAGCAGGAAAAAGCAGCGCTGCCCGCACGCTCGCCCAGCGCCTCGGCTTCGATTTCCTCGACACCGGCGCGATGTACCGCGCCGTCACCCTCGCCGGCCTGCGCGCGCATTGTGACCTCAACGATCAAACCGCGCTTGCCGGTCTGCTCGCAGGCATTCGCCTCGACATGCCTCCTAACCAAGTTGTGCTCAACGGTGAAAACATCGCGCCGTTGATTCGCACGTCCGAGATCACCACGGCTTCCGGCGCCGTCGCCTCCAGCCCACTGGTTCGTACCAAGCTCGTCGAATGGCAACGCCAGATCGCGGCTGGGCGCAATTTCGTCTGTGAAGGCCGCGATCAGGGCACGGTCGTCTTCCCCGACGCCGTTTGCAAGTTCTTCCTCTTCGCCGACCCCGAGGAACGCGCCTGCCGCCGGCACCGCGAGTTGCAAGCACGCGGCGAGACGATCACGCTCGACGAAATCCGCAGTGCCCAGCAAGCGCGCGACGCCCGCGACGCCACCCGCGACATCGCCCCCATGGTTCCCGCCCATGACGCCATCCTTCTCGACAGCACGCACCTGATGCTCGATCAAGTCGTCGAGCGCATGGAGCGCGCGGTCCGCCAGCGCATGGAAAAACGGTGACATGAGCAACGCCAACCCGCTATTGACCGACGCCGTCGCGCGCATCGACACCCCGTGGTTTCGCGTCTGCCACGACTCGCTCTATTTGCCGTATCACGCGCTCTTCACGCTCGGCTTCAGCCTGCGCTTGCAAGGCATGCACAACATGCCGAAAACGGGGCCGGTGCTGGTCCTCGCCAATCACCAGAGCTTTCTCGATCCACCGTTGATCGGCCTGGCCGCCCGCCGTCCACTCGTGTACCTGGCCCGCAAGACGCTTTTTCGCAACAAGTATTTCGCAGCCATGATCGGCTTCTTGAACGCTGTGCCGATCGATCAGGACGGCATCGGCAAGGACGGCATTCGCACAATCCTCGATCAGCTTAAGCTGGGCAAGCCGGTCGCCATGTTCCCCGAGGGCGCGCGCACTCCCGACGGCCCGATGCATCCCTTCAAGCCAGGCGTTCACCTGCTCATCAAGCGGGCGCAGGTGCCGATCGTGCCCGTCGGCATCGCCGGCGCCTACGACGCCTGGCCGATCTGGCGCGGCTATCCGATCCCCGCTCCCCTGTGTTTTCCGTTCATGAAAGGCACAATCTCCGTCTCGCTCGGCAAACCATTCGATTCCGTCCCGCTAGCCAAGATGCCGCGCGAAGAGGCGTTGCAGGTGCTCTTCGATAAGATTCACGCAGAGAAGGAGCGCGCCGAGAAATTGCGCCGCCGTTGAGGAGTAGCCATGAACAAGATCATCCTCTCCGTCCTCGCCCATCCGGATGACGCCGAATTCCTCTGCGCCGGCACATTGATTCGCCTCAAAAACGAGCACGGTTTCGACGTACACATCGCCTCGATGACCGCGGGCGATTGCGGCTCCGTCGAATACGGCCCACAAGAGATCAGCCGCCTGCGCCGAGCCGAGGGCGCCAAAGCTGCCGCGCTAATCGACGCGACCTATCATTGCCTCGAAGAACGCGATTTGCTCGTCTGCTATGACGCACGCACACTCGAAAAGGTGACACGCCTGTTGCGCCTGGTCCAGCCGAGCATCGTCATCACGCACAGCCCGAGCGATTACATGCTCGATCACGAAATGACCAGCACGCTCACGCGCGCCGCCGCATTTGGGGCGCCGATCCCGAATTTTCTCGCCGAACGCCGCATAGGCTCGGTGTTGCCGCACATCCCGCATCTGTACTATTGCGACGCGCTCGAAGGCAAGGACCCGCTGGGCAGAGAGGTGCCGCCCGGCTTTCGCATCGACATCAGCAAGGTGATCGAAACGAAGGCGGAGATGCTCGCCGCCCACGCCAGCCAGCGCGACTGGCTGATGAAGCATCATGGCATGGACCATTACGTACAATCGCTGCGCGACTGGAGCGCCAAGCGCGGCAGCGAGTGCGGCGTCGCGTTCGCCGAGGGGTTTCGCCAGCACCTGGGACACAGTTATCCCCAGGACAACGTAATCAGTCAGTTGCTCGGAGCGGTGTGATGTCATTTCGGGAGCCTCGTCCTCCCGGCAAATGGCCTTTGGTTACGATCCATGATCGATCGGCACAATTCGCCAGGGAGCAAACTCATGCAACGCTTTCTTTTTTCGATCGGCGCGTGTTTGACACTTGGAGCCATCATTCTGGCCGGCCAGCGTCCGCCCGTGACGCAGCCGCGCGCCACCTCTGGCGATAGCGCGGTCGAGCCTGACTGGAAAGAGAAGCTCACCATCACCGTCGGACACAAGGACGCCGACATCGTCGGCACGACCGACAGGGCGATCCAGGCCGGCGTCGATTACGTCGCCCGCTTCGGCGGCGGCACCGTCAAGATCCTCCCCGGCACGTATAAGCTGCGCAACTCAATCTTCTTGCAATCGAAGGTCCGCTTGCTCGGCGCCGGCGACGAGACCATCCTCTTCAAGGAGCCTTCGATCTCAACCAAGCTCGCCGACGACAGCGACTGGTTCGATCAGGAGATCACGCTCGCCGATGCCGCCGGTTTTCAGCTTGGCGACGGCGTTACCTTGCGCGCCCGCGGCGACGGCAAAACGTACGACACGGTCATCAAACGCACGCTCGTTGCGCGCACGGGCAATCGCTTCAAGCTCGATCGTCCCCTGCGCGACAACTTCTGGCGCCGCGGCAACGCCGTCGTCGTCTCCGTGTTTCCTCTCGTCACCGCCGAGTACGCGACCGACCTCGCCATCGAGAACCTCACGCTCGACGGCAACCGCGCCAAAAACGACAACCTCGATGGCAACTACGGCGGCTGCCTCTTCTTCCAGGATTGCAGCCGCATCACCATTCGCGGCGTCACGGCGCGCAACAACAACGGCGACGGCATCAGCTGGCAAATCTGCCACGACGTTCTCGTCGAAAACTGCACCGCCGAGAACAACGCTCAGCTCGGCCTGCACCCAGGCTCCGGCTCGCAACGCCCCGTTATCCGCAACAACAAACTCAAGGACAACGACATTGGCATCTTCTTCTGCTGGGGCGTGCGCCACGGTCTCGCGGAGAAAAACCACCTCGACGGCAATCGCGTCGGCATCTCCATCGGCCATCACGACACCGACAACCTCGTCACGCTCAACGACATCATGCACAGCAAGAACGTCGGCATCCTCTTCCGTCCCGAGCGCGGTAAAGAGTTCGCCGGGCATCGTAATCGCATCGTCAAGAATCGCCTGATCGACAACGGCGGCCCAAGCGCGGCCGCCATCGACATCCAGGGCGGCACCGAATCGATCACGATCGAGGGCAACGAGTTCACCGAGACGCGCGAACCCGCCCAGCGCGTGGCCGTGCGCATCGGCGCGCAGACGCGCGATATCAACGTCAAGGACAACAAGATTCGAGGTTTTGCGAAAGAAATCGAAGACGGGAAGCGCTGACATGAAGAGCCGCGACCAAAAGGAAGCGGTGAACCCCGCTCACTTACGGTCGCGGCTCGTAAATTCCATTACTTTTTCAATTCCACGACCTGCAATTGGTTCTCCACTACGCGCACGCCGGGCGTCATGCGGACCATGCCCTCGGCGGTGCGGCGTTCTTTCTCGCTGCCGACCTGCCCCTGTAGCTGGACCGTCGTGCCTTCCATGCTGATCTGGATGTTCCCCTTGCTCGGCAGATAGCTGGATCGATCGATGACCGCTTTGACCTTGACGAAAAGATCGTCGGTCTTGTGAACCACCAACGGCAAATCGTCGGCGAGGACCGTGGAGTAGACCGACGAACGTGGCGTGCCATAAGTCGTGAAGCCGACTTTCTGGTTGGCCGCTGCGCCCGCGCCGCCTCCGCCGGCCGTGGTGGTCGTCGCGGTATACAGCGTCTTGCCAAAGATGCCTTTGGGGTATTTCAGCGTGGTCCCGAATCGCTCGGTTGGTATGCCATAGGAGATCGGTTCGACAGTGGCCGTCGGAATGAGCGGCACGCGGATATTGCTGCCCGTGGGCGGTTGAGTAAGCGTCGACTGCGTTGACGATTGGCCGGGCTGGCCGACGGTATTCGTCGTGCCGGAAGGCGCCGTGGCGATGGGCGTGGTGGCGGTGGTCGTCTGCGCGGCTGCCCATGTGGGGCCCAGTGCGACCACCAAGCACGTCCCGACACACCAGGCGTTGAATCGGCCGCTCTTCATGGTAATCTCCACACGACGCGGAAAAAAAGGGGGATTGCAATCAATGTATCGGCGCATGCGAATCCACGTCATCAACAATTCCATATTTTCATTATGGGCGACCGCCAAGCTCTTCACAACGCAAAATTGATGAAAAGGACATGAACGCATGACCAAGGTCGGCTCGGCGCTCGTCGGTACTGGTTTCATCGGGCCCGTTCATGTCGAGGCCCTGCGGCGTCTCGGCAGGCCCGTGGTCGGCGTGCTTGGATCGTCGCCCGAGAAATCCAGGCAGGCGGCGCAAGCTCTCGGCCTCGCACGCGCCTACGCAAGCTACGACGAAATGCTGAACGACGCCGACGTTTACGCGGTTCATCTCGCCTCGCCCAATCGTCTCCATTTTGAGCAATGTCGCCGCGCTCTCGAAGTGGGCAAGCACGTCATCTGCGAGAAGCCGCTCGCGATGAATGCACGCGAATCGGCCGAGCTGGTCGCACTGGCCCGGCAGAAAGCGCTGGTTGCCGCCGTGTGCTACAACGTCCGTTTCTATCCGCTCTGCCTGGAGGCGCGCGCATGGATCGCCTCGGGCCGGCTCGGCGAAATTTATCACGTGACCGGCTCCTATGTGCAGGATTGGCTGCTGCACGACACGGACTTCAACTGGCGCGTCCTTGCCGAGGAAGGGGGGGCCTTGCGCGCCATCGCCGATATCGGCACGCACTGGCTCGATCTGGTGCAAGCGATTACCGGTCTGGGGGTCACCGAGGTGTGCGCCGATCTCAAGACAGTCTGGCCGACGCGCCGCCGTCCCAAAGGCAGTGTGGAGACTTTCTCCCCTCTCCCTCTGGGAGAGGGGTCGGGGGTGAGGGCCGAGCTCGCCGACGTCGCCATCACGACCGAGGACTACGGCTCTGTCCTGTTGCACTTCGAGCACGGCGCGCGCGGCGCCTTTACCGTGTCGCAAGTGACCGCCGGACGCAAGAACTGTCTACGTTTCGAGATTGCCGGGTCGGCCGCCTCCCTCGCCTGGAACAGTGAGCATCCCGACGAATTATGGATCGGCGAACGCGATCGCCCCAACGAGTTGCTCCTCCGCGATCCCGCTCTTCTGCACCCGGCGGCGCGGGCCCACGCAAATTATCCCGGCGGCCACAACGAGGGCTTTCCCGACACCTTCAAGCAACTATTCCGCGCGATCTACGATTACATCGACCGCGGCGATTTCACGGCGCCGCGGCCGTTCCCGACATTCGAGGACGGCCATCGCGAGCTCGCCCTGTGCGACGCGATCCTGCGCAGCCAGCGCGACAGAACCTGGATCGCCCTTTGACCCGAGGCGCAGGCGGCTCGCTTGGGCCTTGATTCGTGGCGGCGAGATCGGAATCTTGCCGCCGCGAAATACGGGGAGAACCCATGCGAATCAGCATCCGCTATCAACTCTTGCTGCCCTTGCTCGCGCTCATGCTCGGCCTCGTCGGCGTCAGCACGTGGAGCGCGTATTCTTCCGGTCAAAGAGCGCGTCGCCAGATCGAGAACCAGATCGACGACATCGCGACCACCGTCAACGCCCGCTATTTTCCGCTCGACGGCCAAATCTTACGGCTCATGAAGGGGCTGTCCGGCGCCGATTTTCTCGTTCGCGAACCGGACGGCATCGGCGTCGGCACTCTGAGCGACGAGCCCGGCAATCTGCCCGCGCCGAGCGATTCGCCGACGCAACATTTCGATAAGCCGGTGCGTGTAGGCAACACCTCTTATCTGTGCGGCGGTGTCCGGCTGAAGCACGCGGTGCGCCCCGGCACGGTCCTCTACATCTTCTATCCCGAATCGCTCTGGCGCGACGCCGTCTGGGAAGCGATCAGCCCGGCGCTCACGCTTGGCATCGTCGGCAGCGTAATTTCCATCGTCCTCAGCGTGCTCCTGACACAGCAGCTCAGCCGGCGCGTCCTGGAATTGGAAAGAAGGACCCGTCTCATCGCGGAAGGTGATTTCAGCCCGCTGCCGTTGCCGAGCCGTAATGATGAACTGCTAGACCTGGGCCGCTCGGTCAATGAAATGGCGCAGCGGCTCGCGCAGTTTCAGGAGACGAGCCGGCAAACCGAACGCCTGCGTTTGTTGGGTCAGGTCTCCGGCGGCCTGGCCCATCAGCTTCGCAACGGTGTCACCGGCGCCCGGCTCGCGGTCCAGCTGCACGCTCAGGATTGTCCCGCCAAGGAAGACGACTCACTGGCGGTCGCCTTGAGACAGCTATCGCTCGTCGAATTGCACTTGAAGCGCTTTCTCGACCTGGGCAAGACGATCGAACTGCAGCGCCGACCGTGCGATCTGGGCCTGCTCGTGCGCGAGACGCTTGATCTGCTTGTCCCGCAATGCCGGCACGCCCACATCGACGTTCGCCTCGCCCCGTCGGAGTTACCCGCGCTTGAACTGATGGGGGATGCGTCGCAGCTTGGCCATCTCTTTCTCAATGTGCTGACGAACGCCATCGAAGCCGCCGGTCCGAACGGTTGGCTCGAAGTCCGCTGGGGAGAAGCGCGCGAGCAGGCGTTCGTCGAGATCCGCGACTCCGGGCTCGGGCCGACGCCGGCGGTCGCGCAACGCCTGTTCGAGCCGTTCGTCACGGGTAAGCGCGAAGGAGTCGGTCTCGGCCTCGCCGTGGCGCGCCAGGTCGCCGAGGCACATGGCGGCTCGATCTTGTGGACGCGCGAGGGGAACTGCACCTGCTTCCGCATCGAGCTTCCCCGTAGGGCAAGTGTCTCGCTTACACCGCTACAATAATACGTGCAGGCGCGACGCTTGCACTGCGGATCGTCAAACATGAGCAACCTATTGATCGTCGATGACGAAGAAGCCGTCTGCTGGGCGCTCAAGAAAGCGCTCACGAAGCTCGGCCATCACGTCGCCGTTGCCGCGTCGGCGGAGGAAGCCCTTCGCCTGTGCGAGAAACAGTCGCCCGAGGCGATCGTCCTCGACGTGCGTTTGCCGGGCCTCGATGGTCTGTCCGCGCTCGGTCAGCTTCGCACCCTGAGCGGTGACGCGCCGATCATTGTCGTGACGGCGTTCGGTAATCTCTCCACGGCGGTTCGAGCGGTCGAAGGAGGCGCATTCGATTATCTCGCAAAACCGTTCGATCTCGATCAGGCACTGGACACGATTGGCCGCGCGCTGAAACGCCGCAGCCTCCAACAGCAGCCGAGCGTCCCCGCGTCGGAGAGCGTTGAGCCGCCGGAGGAGATGGTCGGCGCGAGTTCGGCGATGCAGAACGTGTTCAAACGGATCGCCCTGGTCGCGCCGCGCGAAGCGTGCGTGCTCATCACCGGCGAGAGCGGCGCCGGCAAGGAACTCGTCGCCCGCGCCGTGCATCGCTACAGCCCGCGCCGCGACAAGCCATTTCTGCCCGTCCATGTCGCCGCCCTCAATCCGAATCTCGTCGAGAGCGAGCTTTTCGGCCACGTCAAAGGCGCCTTCACGGGCGCGACCCTCGCGAAACCAGGGCTGCTCACGCTCGCCGACGGCGGCACGGTTTTCCTGGACGAACTCGCCGACATCCCGATGCCCGTGCAGGTCAAGCTCCTGCGCGTGCTCGAGCATAACGAAGTGACGCCCGTCGGAAGCAATCAGCCCAGCCCACTCAACATTCGCATCCTCGCCGCGACGCATCAGGACCTCGAGCGCAAAATCGCCCAGGAGACGTTCCGACACGATCTCTTCTTTCGCCTGAATGTCTTCCAGATTCATCTACCCCCCTTGCGGCAACGGCGCGACGACATCGTTCCCCTGGCCGAGCATTTCCTGCGCCGCTTCGACGCCAAGCTGCTGCCGTTGTTGCCGCCGACGGCGCAGTTCCTCGTCGATCAAGCGTGGATCGGCAATGTGCGCGAACTGCGCAACGCGCTGGAGCACGCAGTGATCGTTGCACGCGTCGGTCCGTTGTTGCCGGAACACTTTCCGCCGACGTCGGCGCTGCGCACGACCAACCCGAAGGAGCAACTCGGCGCCGCGGTGCTTGCCTGGCTGGAAGATCGCATTCAGTCGGCCCAAGGGCGCATCCCGGAAAATCTGTACGAAGAACTACTCAAGTGCGTCGAGCCGCCGCTTCTGGAGGAACTGATGCGACGTCTGCAAGGCAATCGCCTGATTGCTGCTCAGTGGCTCGGCCTGAATCGGGCGACGGTCCGCAAAAAGCTCGCGGAACACGGGCTTGCGGACATTCATCGGCCGGCGCACAAGACTGATGACGATGATGAGTAGCCGTAAGAATGAAGAACCACGGGGAGCACGGGGAACACGGGGAGAATTGAGAGAAATCATGAGAAATGCCATGCACTCTTTTTGTTTTCTCGCGTTAATGGGATTGGCATCGCAGACGCATGCCCAGGAGCCGCCGCGCTGGCCGCAGTTTCGTGGCGTCAACGGCCGGGCTGTGGCGGAGGACGCCAAACCCTTACCGAGTGCTCTGAAGCACGCGCGCTGGAAGACGCCGTTGCCGGAGGGCTGGTCCTCGCCATGCATTTGGGGCGAGCGCATCTTCCTGACCGGGCACGATGGGGACGCGAAGAAGCTCGAGACGATCTGCATCCATCGCGGCGACGGAAAAATCCTGTGGCGGCAAACGGCGCCGGCCGAGAAGATCGAACGCGTCTACAAGGTCAACAGTCCCGCGTCCTCCACGCCGACGACCGACGGCGCGCGCGTCGTCGTCTACTTCGGTTCCTACGGCCTTTTGTGCTACGACTTCGCCGGCAAGGAATTGTGGCGTCGTCCGCTCGGTCCGCCGCGCGCGGGGTTCGGGTCCGCGACGTCGCCGATCTGCGCGGGCGAGTTGGTCTTACTCAACGGACAGGGGAAGGACGGGCATCTCCTCGCCGTCGATGCCCAGACCGGCAAGACCGTCTGGACGACCGAGGGGACGCCGTTTTCCTCCGACTATCCGGTGCCGATCCTGTGGCAGCAAGGCAAGCGCATCGAGGTCGTCGTTCCCGCGCGCGGCGGCATGATTACGTTCGACCTCAAGGACGGCAAACGCCGCTGGTGGATTCCCGGACTTTCGCCCGAAGCCAACTCCTCGCCTGCCCTGGGCGACGGCCTGCTCTTCGTCGCCACGCATCTGCCCGGCGGCGATCCCGACCGGCGCATGGCGCTGCCCGAGTTCGCGGAGATACTGAAGAAGCATGATAAGAACAAAGACCTAAAGCTGAGCCGGCAGGAAGCGCCCACGGACTTGCGCATCTTCCAGCGCGACGGCAAGGACGGCGTCGGCGAGATCTTTCTGCACCAGATGTTCTGGCTCTTCGACAAGAACAAAGACAATCACATCGACGCGGCCGAATACAACAGCATCCTCAAGACGCCGTTTAACAACTCGCTGCTTGCCATCAGACCCGGCGGCGACGGCGACATCAGCGCCAGCCACATCGCCTTTCAAGTCAAGAAGGGCGCCCCGGAAGTCCCCTCGCCTCTTTACTACCAGGGCCGCATCTGGATGGTCCGCAACGGCGGCATCCTCACCGTCATCGACGCCAAAAGCGGCAAGGAAGCGTTCCCACAAACACGCCTGAGCCCCGGCGGCATCTTCTACGCCTCCCCGGTTGCGGGCGACGGCAAGGTCTATCTGGCGTCGGACGCTGGCGTCGTCATCGTGCTCAAGTCGTCGGAGCGCTACGAGGTGCTATCCGAAGTCGATCTCGGCGAAACCATCCGCGCGACGCCGGCCCTCGTCGATGGCGTGATCTACTTGCGCACGGCCGGACATCTGTATGCGTTCGCAGCGAAGTGAATCGAAATGGGTCGGCTGATGACGTCAATGCATCGCTGACGCACGTTACCAACTTCTCGGAGTCCACCATGCGCTACCTGTGCGTCTCAATTCTCTGCCTCTTTTCACTCACGCTCAGTGCCCAGGACAATAAAGACAAGAAGCCCGGCGACGAGATGATCGAGAAATATCTCGCCGCCGAGACCGACAAGCTGTCGGCAAAAGTTCTCGACGGCGCCAAGACCATCGACGAATGGAAGGCCAATCGACCGCGCCTCTACCAGGAATTCATGGACATGCTCGGGCTTTGGCCCATTCCCGAAAAGACGCCGCTCAAGGCGACCAAGACGGGCGAAATCGAAGCGCATGGCGTCGTCGTCGAGAGCGTGCATTTTCAATCGAAACCCGGATTGTATGTGACGGCGAATGTCTATCGCCCGAAATTCGACGCGAGCGCAAAGCGAAAACAATTACCGGCCATCGTTTACGTCTGCGGCCATTCCAGCAAGGGCCGCGACGGCAACAAGACCGCCTTTCAAGATCACGGCTTCTGGTTCGCCAACAACGGCTACGTCTGCATCATCCTCGATACGCTCCAGCTCGGCGAAATCCCCGGCCTGCACCACGGCACCTATGGCCGAGTCCCGCCGCGCTGGTGGTGGCACTCGATCGGCTACAGCCCCGCCGCCGTCGAGTGCTGGAACGGCGTCCGCGCCATCGATTATCTCGTCAGCCGTCCCGATGTCGATCCCGCCAAAATCGGCGTCACCGGCATCTCCGGCGGCGGCGCCGCGACGTTCTGGATCGCCGCCGCCGACGAGCGCGTCAAGGTAGCGGTTCCGGTCAGCGGCATGGCGGACCTGGAGACCTACGTCAAGAACAAAGTCATCAACGGCCATTGCGACTGCATGTTCCTCTACAACACGTACCAATGGGACTGGACGACGATCGCGGCCCTGGTCGCGCCACGGCCCATGCTGTTCGCGAACTCCGACAAGGACCCGATCTTCCCGATGGACGCCAATCGCCGCGTGATGGCGAAATTGCACAAGCTGTACGGCATGTACGACGAGAAAGCCCAGGGACGGCCGTCCCTGGGCTTGGCCGAATACGTCAGCCCCGGCGGGCACGATTACCGCCCCGATTTGCGCGTCGCGATTTTCAAGTTCATCAACAAGCACCTCAAGGGGGACGCGACGACCAAGGTCGAAGACAGCGCGAGGTACACGCCGCTCGAGGGCCGCAAGCTGCGTGTGTTTCCGACCGATGACGATTTGCCGAAGGACGCGCTCAATGGGCGGATCGACGAGACGTTCATTCCGGCAGCGAAGGTGGTGCTGCCGGAGAAGGGGAAGTATGCGGAGTGGAAGGCGGGGATGATCGCACGATTGAAACAGCAATCGTTTCGAGGCATCTCAAATACTGTCTCGGTGGCAAAGCTACGCAAGGGTGAACAGATTTTCTTCAAAGATGTTGAAACAGAGCTTGGTATCTCGACGTGGTTGTTCGATGCAGGCGACGACACCATCTTGTTTGTTCTTGCTGAGAACGAAAAGAAGGCAGACAAGGACTGGAACGCGTGGTTTCAAAAGAATTTTCCCGATGGCGCCTTCCTTTATGGTCCACGCGGTGTGGTGACAAACGCCTGGACATCGAAATCACCGCCCAATTATGTTGATCGGAGTCACCTTCTCTTAGGGATGACGATTGACCAGGCGCGTGTTCATGATGTTTGCTCGACGGTGCGAGCGCTGCCCAAGAAGCAGAAGTTGATGGGCCAAGGCCAAGCCGGGATCCTCGCCGCCTACGCCGCGCTGTTCGAGCCGTCGATCAAGGAAGTGGTCGTGATCGATCCGCCGAAGTCGCACAAGGACGGACCGCACTTCCTCAACGTGCTGCGCGTGCTCGACATTCCCGAAGCGCTCGGGCTTCTCGCGCCGACGCCGTTGACGATCATCGGCGGTCGCGATCCGGCGTTCGATCGCACTGCGGAGATTTATCGGTTGGCGGGGGCCGCGGATAAGCTGACGCGGAAGTAAGGCGACGTTTGCGCGCGGTATGCCGCGAGCGCTAAACGAAGACCGGTATTTTGTTTAGCGCTCGCGCCGCGCCTTGCGATCACACAATCCAATCTGGAGAAACCCGAATGGTCGCCGGCTACCACCTCATCTGGACCGTGTACGGCTACTGGCTACCCAACGATCCGCGCGGCAGCACATCGACCGACGTCCGCACCGCCGCGATCAAAACGCTCGGCGAACTCCACTTTGGCCGCAAGAAGCAGCAACCATCATCGAAACAGCTTCGCGCCTTTCAAGAGCAAGCGAGCGATGTCCTGAAACATCTGGTCCTGCCGCTGGATGAGGACGATATCGCCCTGGTCGGCAAGATCTTCGGAGCGGAAATCGCGGCCAATGGTCACGTCTGCTATGCGTGTGCGATCATGCCCGATCACGTCCATATGCTGATACGACGCCATCGCGACTTGGCCGAGGATATCATCAAGCGCTTTCAGGAAATCAGCCGGGCCGCCTTGATCGACATGGGCAAGCGCGCGCTGACGCATCCCGTTTGGACGTACGGCGGCTGGAAGGGATTCATGAATACGCGGGATGATTTCACACGGACGGGCAAGTATGTTCGGGCGAATCCAGAGGAGATTGGTAGTCCGGAGCAGGAATGGGACTTCGTGACCAAGTACGATGGGTGGTTGCCGTGAATTTGTGTTTGTTTAGCGCTCGCGGTCGTGCGTCGAGCCACGGACGGTTCACTGCGAGCGCTAAACGAATTCAAATCTCGAACGATGACGGCGAGCTTTGCCGCGCTTCGGGGCTCTTGATGCGCAGCGACGGCTTCTCCAGCGTCACCACCGTGTACGGCTCGACGCCATGCGTCAGCCAGACGCTGGAGCCGACGACGGCGTGATGACCGACCACGGTATCGCCGCCGAGAATCGTCGCGTTGGCATAGACGACGACGTCGTCCTCGAGCGTCGGATGGCGTTTCATGCCGCGGATGATATTGCCGGCGGCGTCGCGCGGGAAGCTCAAGGCGCCGAGCGTGACGCCTTGATAGAGCTTGACGTTGGCGCCGATGTCGCACGTTTCG
>SYHD01000079.1 GCA_005799265.1 Planctomycetia bacterium
GATCTTACCATGGAACTTTGATCATATATGAGCTTGACAATTTCCGGTATCGCATTAAAGTCATTCCTATTTGCTAAAACTAAAGATGCATAACCTCTTCATGCGCGATTTGTCGAGCAAACGCATGACGATGCCTTCGCCGTGAACCATCGGGATGATCGACACACGGACATCGATCTCGCGGTTGTTGACGCGCATCTTGATGCGGCCATCCTGCGGCAGACGCTTCTCCGCTATGTTCAGCCGGGCCATGATCTTGATGCGGCTGATGATGGCGGCCTGGAAGCGATTGATCTCTGGCGGTAGGTTCTGCGTCTGCAGCAGACCGTCGAGCCGATAGCGGATGCGCAGCGTGTGTTCCTCCGGCTCGATGTGGATATCGCTCGCCTGTTCGTTGGCGGCCTCGATGAGGATCTCGTTGACGAGCTTGACGACGGACGCTTCTTGGGCTTGCTTGGCGATTTCGCTGTCGTCGGTTTCAATCTCTTCCAGCAGTTCGACGGCCGCGCGTTCCTGCACCATGGCGGTGATGGTTTCGCCGCCGACGCCGAAGTGCGTCCGGATTAGCCGGGTGATTTCCTTGGGACTTGCCAGGACGGGGCGAACGTGCAGGCCGGTTATCGTCTGTAATTCGTCGATGGCGTAAATGTCGAACGGATCGCCGGTCGCGACCACGAGCGAGCCATTCTCGCGTGACAACGGCATCAAATTGCGGCGATGCACGACCTTGATCGGCATCAGCTTGATCGTCTCGGGATCGGCGGTCATCTTCGTCAGATCGACGAGATCCATGCCGAACTGCTCGGCTAGCACGGGGAGTACCTCTTCCTCCTTGGCGAATCCCTGATCGATGATGACGCTGTGCAGCGGCTTGTTGGGCGAAGACGCGACGGCGCTCTGTAATCGCCCGACGTCGGCTTCGCTCAGCGCTCCCTTCTGCACCAGGATCCGCACGAGATTCATGAACAACACCCCAAGCCCGCTTGCAGCTTTGCGCTCGGCGCCGAACGCTAAACCGCAAGCAACGATACTAATGGAACAATATTCAGGCTAACGCGTTCCGCGCGAATTGTCCATGCAGGCAAGATTTTCCGATTGCACCGCCGTCGGGAAATTGGGAAGATTGTGACGGTATTAACAACATTGCGGCCTCGGATCCATGAACGCGGAGGTTTATCATGCTCGCAAACGCTCGCTTTCCTGGTTTGGCTTCGCCTGGCGTGATTGCTATTACCTCGATTCTCGCCTTTTTGTTTCCGCTGGCGCTTGGAGTGGGCTACAGCGGAGAGAAGGATGACAAGGACGCCATCATCAAGATGCTGAAAGAACAGATCGAGCGTCAGCAAAAGGTTACGGAACGCACGCAAAAGGAATTGGAGGCGACGAAGGCGCGAGAAGAAGCCCTGCTCAGCGTTCTCAAGCTGATGGCCAGCAATGCCAAAGAGCGTCAGTTGGTGGAAGCGCAACTGAAATCCGAGTTTGCTGCTCTAAAGGCCAAATCCGAACTTGCGCAAAAACTATTTGATCTCAAGAACAAGGAATTCGAGCTTCAAGCCAAAGATGCCCAAACGATACTTGAACAAGCGCTGGACACCAAGAAACGTCTCGCAGAGGAAATCGGCCTGCTGAACAAAACCATCGCCATCCGTGAATCGCTCATCGTCAAACTTCAAGCGGATACCAACTTATTTCGTGTCCAGGCGCAGAACTTTGAGGCCTTGGCCAAGGCTCGGCAACTCCAGACCGAGGGCTTGCTTGAGAAGATCCGCGAACTCACAAAGCATATCATCAGGCTGGAAGGGGGCGTCGATCCAAAACGCAGCGACAATCCCAACGAGCCGAATCCGCCCAAGAATGCCGTGAACGGCAAAATCGAGAAAGTGGACGCCAAGGATTCATCGCTCGTGCACATTTCGCTCGGCATCGACCACGGCATCCAGAAGGGGCACACCCTCGACGTGTATCGCACCAGGCCGGAAGCGAAGTATCTCGGCATGATTCGCATCGTCGAGGTAAGCGATCGGAGTTCGGTCGGCCGGCTCGTTACTAGCGTGAACTCGGCAAATCGAGCGATGCTCAAAGAAGGGGACCTTGTCGCGTCAAAATTGAGATGACGAATTTTCTACGAGCCGAGCCCCGTACGGGGCTCGGCTCGCCATTGGTGTCATCGGCCCGTTGCTATTTCGGCGACGGCAAAGGCTCCGACACCGGCCCGCGGAAGTCGGCCGTCGAGGTCTGGCCCGGTGTCACCGTGACGGCGCGCTCCTGAATCATCGGCGTATTTTTCTCCGTCCACGCCGCCCGGATCCGATAGCTGTAATCCCCCCCGGGTGCGAGGTTCGACGTGTGGAACATCCGGTCCAGGCCGGTCTGCTTCGTCAGAGTGCCGTCGAACCACACCTGGGCGTTCACGTCTGGTAACAGCACGCGAATGTGCGCCGGCGCGGAGGTCGCCTCCGTGGGGATCACGTACGTCGGCGCCGGCTGCACGTACGTTATCCGCGGCGGCGGATAATAGCCCGGCGGCGCGTAAACATAGGGCGCCGGGTAGTAGCTCGACCCAAGGTACCATGGCCCAATGTAAGACGGTCCAAGGTACGACGGCCCAAAATAAATCGGCGAGAACGAAATCCCGCGTCCGTAATTGCCCGGATAACCGCCGCGCCCTCCCACGCCGACGCCCACGCGCACTTGCGCCTGGGCTGTCGCCGCGCCAAGAAGCACGCAGGCGAGGCCAGCTAGACACATCAGCATCCTGTGTTTTTGCAACATGACTTGTTCCTCCGATGTGCAGGTTGTGAATCCAACTATCGATTGCACCGCCCCCTCAATTATTATAGCATCTCGCGCTCACTTCCCTCCATAGCTCGCCCACAGCGCGTCGACTGGATGCGCGATCAACATCTCGTGCTTTTGAGCACGCAGATATCGGCGGACTTGAATCAGGCAACCGACGTTGGCCGTGAAGACCGCGTCCGCCCCCGTGTCGAGGATGTGCTTCGCCTTGCGTTCGCCGAGCCGCTCGGCCATCTCGGGCTGCGTCAGATTGTAGCTCCCCGCGGCTCCGCAACAGATCTCGCTCTCGTTGAGCGGCACGAACTGCAACTCCGGGATCATCTCCAGCAATTGCCGCGGCTGCTTGCGAATCTGCTGGCCGTGGCACAAATGGCAGGCGTCGTGGTAGGTCGCTTTCAACTTCATTGGCTGCGTCGGTTTGATTGGGCCAAGCTCGATGAGAAACTCGCTGATGTCCTTCACCTTCTTCGCGAATAACTTGGCGACATCCTCTTCCGCGGCGCCGTGGAAGAGATGACCGTAGTCCTTCAGCATCGCGCCGCAGCCCGCGGCGTTGACGATGATGGCATCGACTTCCTTCGCTAGCGCTTCAGGCTCTGAAAATCCGAACGCCGCGCAGTTCTGACGAGCGAACTGTTTCGCAGGTTCGTCGAACGCCGCGTGAAAATGAAGGGCGCCGCAGCATCCTTGCTTGCGCGGAATCCACACTTCGCAGCCGTTCTTTTGCAATACGCGTGCCGTGGCGAGATTTGTCTCCGGGAAGAACGCATCCGCCGCGCAGCCGGTGAAGAGCGCGACCCGCGCCCGCCGCGGCCCCTCGGCCGGCAGCACCTCCGGCAGCGAACCGTAGTGCGGCTTCAAAGGCGGCAGCATCTCGTGCATCTGCCGGAGCGAACGCGGCATCAGGTACGTCATGCCGAGTTTCTGCGCCAGCCAATCCATGCCGGTCCATTGCGCGAAGCGCGCCGGCGCCAGGGCGAGCCGCATCCGTCCGGCGTAGGGTGTCATGTGATAGAGCGCGAACTTTTGCAGCCAGCTCAAATTGTCGGGCTTCTTGCCGATCGTCTGCATATGGATGCGGAACGGCTCGATCAGTTTGCCATACTGTACGCCGGACGGACACGCCGACTCGCAGGCCCGGCAATCCAGGCACAAATCAAGATGTTTCTGCACCGCGTCGTCAAGCTCGATGCGTCCGTCGGTGACGGCGCGCATGAGATAGATGCGCCCGCGCGGGCTGTCGTTCTCGTCGCCGAGTTCGACATAGGTCGGACACGCCGAAGTACACAGTCCGCAATGAACGCAGTCGAGGAAGAGTTCGTAATCGATGCCGGCGTCGCGCTCCGGGGCGACGGTAGGTAGGGGCGTGCGTGTCATGGTCATGAAAATTCTCTGCCCCTTGCCATTGAGCGCTCGCGCGGCGCCTCGCGATCGCCTCGCCGCAACCAGCGTTAGATCCCGTCCACGAATCGCCCTGGATTAAATATCCCCTTCGGATCGAATTTCGCCTTCACCTCGCGCATCAACCATGCGTCCGGGCGCGGTTGCCCCCAGACCGATAGCGTCGTCTTCCATGCGCTGGGACAGCGTGGCACGATCACACTCCCCTGCCCCTGCACGGCGAGGTCGCGCCATGTCGTTAGCATGCTGGCGGCCTGAGCCAACGTCAAGCCGCTTGGCCAATGTCCATACACGATTCCGCTCGCCGCGTGGGCACGCACCAACGGACGCTGCGGTTCACGATCGACTTGCTGACAGAACGCGGCCGTCGCGCTCGGCAGAATACTCGCCTTGAACGTCGTCTCGATCATCGGCAAGGCGGCGAGTTCAACCACCGCCTCGCATAACGGCTTCGCGGTGAAATCGATGCGCCCGTCGATCCGGCGTTGCTTACCAACTTCCTTGACGAGTTGCTGCACCTGCCAGGCAACCGCATCGGCGTTGCCTTCATAGCCGACGAGCAGCACCCACGATGTATCCGGAACCGCGAGTTTTGCTTCCGCAAAGACCGTCCGCGCCGCCGCTTGATTTAGCAACTCGACGCACACCGGCCGAGTGCGTGAGACGTGCAAGCTGGTCAAGATCGCTTCGAGTTGGCCCGGCTCACCCATTAAGACAAGAACCGTTTGCAATTCAGGCAGTGGCCGCAGCTTGAGCGTCGCCTGCGTGATGATGCCGAGCGTGCCGAACGAGCCGACCAGAAGCTTGCACAAATCGTAGCCGGCGACATTCTTGACGACCCGTCCGCCGGCCTTGAACTCGTTGCCTTCGTCGTTGAGGGCGCTGATGCCGATGACGTAATCGCGCAACGTCCCGTAGCCGAGACGCCGTGGTCCGCTGACATTCGCCGCGAGGATCCCACCCAGAGTGGCGCAATCGGCGTGCGGAACATCAATCGGCAAACGCAAATTCTCGCGTGCCAACAGATTGCTCAGGTGCTTCATCGTGATGCCGGCCTCAACGGTGACCGTCATGTCGCGGGCCGGAAAGTCGATGACTTTGGCGAGCGCGCGCAGGTCCACGATTTGGCCGGCCTTCGATGGGGGCGCACCGATACTGATGCTCGTCTGCCCGCCGACCGGATAGAGCGCCGCGGCGCGCGCCGCTGCTTGCCGTATCAGATCGCCGAGGCTGGCAACGCCATCAGGCTTCACGATCGGTAGCGGACCGAATCCGTCGATGTAACAGGTTTCATTCATTACGCATCAGGAAAAATCAAGCGGGTCTTTCTCTGTGGCCGACGGCTTGCGGGACTTCTTTGCCGGCGCGGGTTTCTTGGCAGAGTGTGTTTTTGATTCCGTTCTTGCAGGCAGTTCTTCTTGGTCCGGCTCGTCCTCCATTGCTGCGGCGTCTTCGAACGGGTTGCCTTTTTCAGACGTTGCCCAAGATTGCGGACGTCGTTCCTTCTTCGCTCTCAAAATGGGGAAGAGGATCACCAGGACCGCAAACCAGCAGAACCCGAAGAGTGACCACGTCACCACCAGGCCTTGCACCCCGTAATCGCCGAATAGCGCGTTGGATCCCTGCCGCACGCCAAACGCCAGCGGCAGAAAGCTCACGAGAACCAGGCCGATGAGCCGTGCCCGCAGCGCCGGAATACGTTTCCCCGAGATGAACGGCGTCTCGCCGGTGAACAGCAGCGCGACGCCGATCGTCATCATGGCGAACCCAAGGATGATTATGGCGAGCAACATGGGTTCTCTATTCTAGCTACGTGGCCTACGAATCCAATCGTGTGATTCACATCTCAATCACACGATTGGAATCGTATGCCACGTTAGCGTTTACAGCGCCGCGCGCCGTCCCGCCTTCGACTGCTCGATGCACGCCCCCGCGGTCGGTAACATCTTGTGCGGGCTACAGCGGTTATCCGGGTTGAACGCGGTCCGTAGGCGCACCATCATCGCGAGGTCGTCGGGCGTGAACAGCTTCGGCATGAAGTCGATCTTCTCGACGCCGATGCCGTGCTCGCCCGTGACGCTGCCGCCGAGCCGGATGCACTCGTCGAGAATCGCATGGCTCGCGTTGAGCACGCGCTTGACCTGATCGGCGTCGCGCTCGTCGAAGAGAATGATCGGATGGATGTTGCCATCGCCCGCGTGAAAGACGTTGGCGATGCGCAGATCGTATTTCGCGCCCATCTCCTGAATGAATCGCAAGATCAGCGGAAGCTTGGTGCGCGGCACGACACCGTCTTGCGTGCAATAGCTCGGCGCCAGTCGACCGACCGCGCCGAACGCTTGCTTGCGTGATTTCCACAGCAGCAGCCGTTCCGCGTCGGTGTTCGCCTTGCGCACTTCGCGTGCATTGTTTTTCTTGGCGATCTCGATGATCCGCTCGGCGTCCTGATCGAGCCCCGCGTCGAGGCCATCGACTTCCATGATGAGCACCGCGCCGGCGTCGAGCGGGAAGCCGAAGCGGAACGCCGCCTCGACCGCCTGCAGGATCAGGCTGTCGAGCATCTCCCGGGCGCCGGGGATGATGCCGGCGCCGATGATGTCGCTGATGGTGTTGGTCGCGTCATCGACGGTCTCGAAGACGCCGAGCAGCGTGCGATAGGCCTCCGGGTTGCGCGTGATGCGCACCCACGCCTTGGCCGCGACGCCGAACGTCCCCTCCGAGCCGACGATGACGCCCGTCAAATCGTAGCCCGGCGCGTCTTCGACGGGCCCCCCCGTATGCACGACGCGCCCGTCCGGCAGCACCAGCTCGACGCCGAGCACGTGATTGACGGTGACGCCATACTTGAGCGTATGCGGCCCGCCGGAGTTGGTCGCGACATTGCCGCCGATCGTACACGCCCCTTGGCTGGACGGATCCGGCGCGAAGTGATACCCCTGCGGCTTCAAATGATTGGTCAGCCATAGATTGACGACGCCCGGCTCGATGACCGCATAGCGATCGCGATAGTTGACTTCGAGGATGCGCTTCATCTTCGCGAGGCCAATCATGACGCCGCCGCCCACCGGCAGACACCCGCCCGCCAAGCTCGTCCCCGCCCCGCGCGGCACAAACGGCACGCCCAGTTCAACGCAAGCCTTGACGATCGCGACGATCTGCTCGGTCGAGCTGGGGAAAACGACGACGTCCGGCTTGTTCTTTTCGATGGTGAACCCGTCGCACTCATAGACGACAAGATCGCTCGCCGACGACAGCACATTGCCGGCGCCGACGATGCCGCGCATGCGCTCAGCCAGAGGGGTCGCGGTCGCGGTGGTCATGGGAGGTCCAGCGTGGCGGGTTGTCTGAGGTTAATGTACGAAGCGGCGGAGCGAATGTTTATCCCGCTCGGAATCGGGTGGTAGTAGAGTTTGCAGCATTGTCGTCCGTCGCTTCGCGGAAGGACACCCTTTCGCAGAGCGATAGGCGAGAAACTGTGCCGCCATCCAGAATCCGAATACAAAGAGCGACAAATGAATTCAAGCTTTGGAGGCGCCTACCCATGCGTGCGATGATCCTGCTGTCCCTTCTTGTTACCTACCTGCTCGCCCCCGCCGTCGCGGCCCAGGAGACCCGCCCGCCCAACATCGTCATCATCCTCGCCGACGATCTCGGCTGGACCGACGTCGGCTGCCAGGGCTCCAAATACTACGAGACGCCCAACATCGACAAGCTCGCCAGGCAAGGTCTGCGGCTCACCAGCTACTATCATTCGCAGAACTGCGCGCCAACCAGGGCCGCCCTCATGAGCGGGCAGTACGCGCCGCGCACCGGCGTTTACACAGTCGGCACGCTCGAACGCGGCGACGCCAACGCGCGCAAGATGAACGTGCCCGTCAACGTCACCAACTTGCCGCTCGATCGCATGACACTCGCCAATGCCATGAAGTCGTCCGGCTACGCGACCGCTCTCTACGGCAAGTGGCATCTCGGCGAGAAGGGCGCCTATCACCCTGGACAGCGCGGCTTTGACGAAGCGATCGTCTCCATGGGTAAGCACTTCGGCTTCGCGACCAATCCGAAGGTCCCCGTGCCCGAAGGCGCCTACTTGGCGGACTTCCTCACCGATCACGCGGAGATGTTCATCGAGAAGAACAAGAATCGCCCGTTCTTCCTTTATCTTTCGCACTTCGGCGTCCATAGTCCGCACGACGCGAAGAAGGAGTTGATCGAGAAATATCGCAAGAAGCAGGGCGCCAATGGCCACGATGATCCGATCTACGCCGCCATGATCGAGAGTATCGATCAAAGCGTTGGCCGCGTCATGAAGAAGCTCGAAGACTTGAAGCTCGACGAGAACACCATCGTAATCTTCATGTCCGACAACGGCGGCGTCGGCGGCTACTTAGCTGCGGGCGTCAACGCGCGCAGCATCACCAACAACTTCCCCCTGCGCGGCGGCAAGGGCATGCTCTACGAGGGCGGCATCCGCGTGCCGTTCGTCATCCGCTGGCCGGGGCACATCCCGCCGGGACGCACCAGCGATCAGCCCGCCGCTCACGTCGATCTGTTCCCGACCTTCCTCGAAATCGCCGGCAAGAAAGCGATGCCCAAGCAACCGCTCGACGGCGTCAGTCTCGTCAAACTGTGGAAGAACCCCGACACGCAACTCGACCGCGCGCCGATCTACCTGCACTTCCCCGGCTATCTCGAAGCCGGCAAGAAAGGTTGGCGCACCACGCCCGCCTGCATGATGCGCGCCGGCGATTTCACGCTGCTCGAATTCTTCGAGGACAATCGGCTCGAACTCTACAACGTCAAGGAAGACTTGAGCCAGAAGAAGAACCTGGCGAAGCTGATGCCGGAGAAGACGAAGGAATTGCATCTGAAAATGATCGACTGGCGTAAGGACATCAAGGCCTTGATGCCGACATTGAAAAAGCAAGCATCCACGAAGGACGCGAAGGGGCACGAAGAAGAGGCGAGAGTCCAGCTTGGTGATGTCGATCGAGTGGAGTTGCAGGTGCTTGCCGGGTTCGCTGATTCAACTTCGTGGACTTTGCGTCCTTCGTGGATGGAGAAACTCGGCCGCGAGGCCTCGTGGGGTCAATCGGAGGATCTCACGGCCGATAATCTCAAAGGAGCTACATCCGGGTCAGCATCGACATCGAGAGTCGGCCGAGGCTTTCCTCGCTGACCGCGACCGGGTCGCCGCACTCCGGGCAGGCGATGTGCCCGTCCTCGGCCAAGGTCGCGAAGATCATGTCCTCGAAAGTTTCGCCGTCGCCGAGCGCGTACCACGGACCGTTCTCGAACATGCGATCGGTGATTTCATTGGCGGAAGCTTCCGGCGGCGCGGCGAAACGGCACGCGCAGCAGTCGCAGTAAAGTTCAATTTGCATAGGGACCTCCCAGATTTGGCATGGATTCATTTCCAACGGGATGTGAATAAAGCAAGGCCGATGCCGGTTCGCGAAAACTGACATTGACTTTTTGCGATTGCAGCGCAAGTTGTTGGCAATGCTTGACTTGTCGTTTCGGAATTCGATCAGGAAAGCAGCGTGAAGTTTCCCGTCTGGGCAATCGAAAGAGCGACAACTCGGCCAACGGCGTTCGTTTCGGGGTAGCATTTACAAGAGACGTGGTAAAAACCACCAAGCAAGAAACCCCTCGAAAGAGAGCTCGTGGGGCTCGAACCTACCGAAATAATCCCATCGATCTCGACCTTCAATTCGTGCTTGAGCACCCAGCGAGATACCAATGGCAGCGAGGCGATACGATCAGGACCCAACGACGTTGGTCCGTTGCGCACGTGAGGCACGACATGGAAAGATCGGATTCTCTATGGTAATCATGGTAGCCTCCGTGGCAGCTTATGCCAAGGAAATACGCCACGAGCGGGAAGTTTCCCGACGGACGATGCCATGACCATCCTGATCTCCGATCCTCTGTTCCAGCGTCACGACACCGGCCGGCATCCCGAACAACCGGCGCGGCTGGCCGTCATCCAGAGCCGTCTGGAGAACACGGGCCTGGTCGCCCAGTGCCGGGCGGGTTCGTACTCACCGCTCAGCGAGGACGAGGTGCGCGGCATCCACGCCCCGGAAGTCGCCGCCGCCGCCCGCCGCCTGGCCGAGGCGGGGGGCGGCTGGCTCGAAGCGGACACCTTCGTTTGCCCCGAATCGTTCAAGGTGGCGCTCGCGGCGGCGGGCGCGGCGGTCTCGGCGGTCGATCACGTGCTCTCCGGCGATGACCGCACCGCCCTCTGTCTCGTGCGGCCCCCCGGACATCACGCCACCGCGCAAAAGAGCATGGGCTTCTGTCTCTTCAATAACGTCGCCCTTGCCGCTCGGCACGCCCGCCAACGCTTCGGGCTCGAACGCATCCTCATCGTCGATTGGGACGTGCATCACGGCAACGGCACACA
>SYHD01000080.1 GCA_005799265.1 Planctomycetia bacterium
GGATCCCGGCGCTGCCACGCGAGCGCTAAACGGCAAGCGGCAAGCATGAGTTATTTCGCGACAACGAACCCCGTTTCGACCGGCGCACTCGCGACGGTCGGCGTCGTCTCTTCTTCAGTCAACTTGAGGAACACCTCTTCGAGCGAGCCGTGGAGGTCCGCGTGGTGCCGCAGTTCGTCGAGCGTGCCGCAGCCGATCAGCTTTCCTTGATGAATGACGCCGATGCGATCGGACAACTCCTGGGCGATGTCGAGCGAGTGCGTCGAGAGGAACACCGTCGCGCCACGCTTCGTCTCGTTGCGCAGGATGTCCTTGAGCAGACGAATGCTGCGCGGATCGAGCCCAACCGTCGGTTCATCGACGATCAACACCTGCGGCTGATGCAATAGCGCCGCGGCAAAGACGGTGCGCTGCCTCATGCCGTGCGAATAGTTCTGCGTCAGGTCATCGACAAACGCGGGCAGACCGAACAGTTCGATGACTTCCTCGATACGACGTAGTCCCTTTTGCGTCGGCATCTTGTACATGTCGGCAATAAATTGCAGCACCTCGCGCCCCGTTAGTTTTTCGTAAAGAAACGGGGTATCAGGAACGTAGCTGATGTGCTGGCGAGCGTCCGTGCCGTGTTTCTCGAGATCGAAGCCGGCGATGCGGATCGAGCCGGCCGAGGGAAACAACAGCCCGCACATCATCTTGATGGTGGTGGTCGTGCCCGCCCCGTTCGGGCCGAGAAACGCGAACAACTCGCCCGGATTGATGGTCAGATGCAGATCATCGACCGCGGGTTTGTTGCCGTACTTCTTCGAGACGTGGATGAGTTCGATCATGTCCGTGTTCCAGTTTGTTTAGCCGCTGGTCGCAGACCCGCGCGGCTCTACGAGCCGCGGCTAAACGATGACCCTAATTCGGTACTCGTTTCAACACCAGATCGAAGCTGTCGCGGTTCGCCTCTTGCTGTAGAACCAGACCGTCCAGCTTGCGGACCCAGGTTCGTGCCGTGACGTCGATCTTGCCCGGCTCGATATAGTCGATTACGTAGCACGCGACGAGCTTATTGTCCCAGAACAGCGATTCGGTGCGCACCTCGGCGATCAGCATCGTCACCGCCGTGGATTGCTGCACAAGAGCGGGCAGGAACTTGCCGATCACGGTGCGAAATGGGTCGACCATGGTGATCTTCCACGATTTCTTGTCGCGCAGGCCGCGCACGCGATTGACCAGGAGCATCGGATTGACGATGCTGCCTTGCTCGCTCATGTCAATCTTGCCGAATGAGAATAATTTTTTTTCGATAAGGAAGCGCGGTTCGAGCATGTTGTCCTCGACTTCCCCTTGCATCTCGATCAAGGTGTTGGCGACCGGGAAGGCTTCAGGATCCTTGCCGATGTTGACGCCGAACTTGGCGGAGAGCGATTTCAATTTGCCGTCCTCGTTGACGCGATAGACGTGCTCCATGTTTCTGATGTTGACCATGCCGACGTTGAGCTTCTCGAAGTGGTAGGACGCGCGAAATTCGTAACTGCGGTCGTCGCGGCGGACGACCTTGGAATTCGCGGTGCCGATGCGTTGGTCTTGCTTGAACACCCTCCAGCCGACCAACGGCGAGCCGATCTCGTCGGTCAAATCAACCTGCATCGTCGGCACATCCTCGGCGAGCCAATATGGCACGACTTCGCGATAGACGAGCCAGCCGGTCATGACGAGCCAAAAGAGCACGATGGTCACGGTGACGAGGCGGTGCGGCATGGTTCCCTCCCGATGCTGGCGGCTTGAAAATCAGGGCGCGCAGTTTCCCACAAATCGCTGCTTGCGAAGGACGCTACGGAGAGGTATTTTCAGTACATCATTGTTGCAAGCATCATCGACATGATCAAGGATAAAGGACTCGGACGATGCGAAGAATACTACCGCTACTGCTGGTTGCGAGTTTCATGATTTTTTCATTTCTTCCTTCTGCCGTCATCGGCCAGAAGAAAGAGAAAGGCAAATTCGACCCGCCCGATGCGTTTCAGCCGAACGACAAGGAACTAGAGCAAATCAAGGCGAAGACGGCCCAACTCGCGGCCAAGATCGCCGAGTTGCGGGCGAACGGCCAGCGTAAGCTGGCTGGTGCCAACCACGCCACGTACGACATGTTGCCCGACGTGGAGATCTATCTGCGCGGGGCCGAGAACATCGTCCGCTTCAAGGAGTTCTACAGCAAGGACAGCGTCAAATGGACGCTCGCCGCCCTTGATCGCGGTCTTGAGCGTGCAGAACAGCTTGCAATGGGGCAGACGCCGTGGACGACACTCCAAAAAAGCAATGTCCTGCGTGCATATCGGTCCGCCATCGACGGTACAGCTCAGCCATATGGGGTCACCTATCCAAACGGCTACGGCAAGGACGTCAAACACAAATGGCGCGTCGATATCGTTCTGCACGGGCGCAACAGCACGTTGACCGAAGTTTCGTTCCTCAACGCGCACAATGGAACAAAGAAGGTCGCGGCAGATCAAGATTGGGTGCAGATCGACATCTTCGGCCGCGGCAACAACGCGTATCGCTGGGCCGGCGAGACCGATGTATTCGAGACGATGAATGCCTTTTTCGACAGTGAAGCCGTCGGCAACAAGGGAGCGCTCGTGAGTCGCGATCGTGTCGTCTTGCGAGGTTTCTCGATGGGCGGCGCAGGCGCTTGGCATCTCGGATTGCATCATCCCGACAAGTGGTGCGTCATGGGGCCGGGCGCAGGCTTCACGACGACGCATGACTATGCCTGGAAGGGAAAGAAGGAATTGCCCGAATACCAGGAACGTTGTCTGCGCATCTACGATGCGATCGATTATGTCGAGAATGCGCGCATGATCCCAATCGTCGCCTATTCCGGCGGCGACGACGCGCAGAAGTTGGCTGCCGACAATATCGAGAATCGCCTGAAAGGATTGAAGATCGACGCGATGACACATCTTGTTGCGCCAGGTGTCGGCCATGCGTTTGTTCCCGAATACTTCAAGAAGGCGAATGCGCTCTGGTCGGGCCACGCCAGCAGGGGCCGGGAATCCTTGCCGAAGAAGGTCTCGTTCGTCACTTACACAACAAAATTCCCCAAGTGCGAATGGGTCAGCATCATCGCCCTTGAGAGGCAATATGAGAAGGCCTCTGTCGTCGGCGAACTCACGGATCGGGGCTTTCGTCTCACTACGAAAAATGTGCGCTCCTTGTTCCTCAACCCGCCTAACAACCAATTGACCGATCTGCAGATCGTGGTCGAGATCGACGGCGCGACCGTTAAAGGCTCGCCCGATGCGTGGACAGCCTTTTCAAAACATGATGGCAAATGGAAGCACGTCGAATATGCAAAACTCGCCGACGAAATTCGGCACGCGAAGAGCGTCGAGTCACAAGGCCCCATCGACGACGCCTTTGCATCTGGCTTCGTCTGCGTCGTCGGCAGCGGCGACACCTGGCATCCCTCAACGCAAAAATTCGTCGACGCCAAACTCAAGGCCTTCGAGTACGACTGGGCCAAACACTGGCGCGGCGCGTTGCCGACAACGGGCGATTACGCTGTCAATCCGAACGACATCAAGGACAAGCACCTCGTTCTGTTCGGTGATCCGAATTCCAATCTGACGCTGGCGCAGATCTTGCCGAAGTTGCCGCTCAAGTGGACGAAGGACGCGATCGAGTTCGCCGGCAAGAAGTACAAGACGTCGGAGCACGTGCCGGTGCTGATCTTCCCGAACCCGCTCAATCCAGCGAAGTACGTCGTCCTCAACACTGGGCACACGTTTCCGTCGGAGGATTACACGAAGACGAACGCGCTGCTCTACCCGCGCCTGGGGGACTACGCGATTTTACGTATGACGCCGACGGCGAAAAACGCGGCGGCGTTTGAGGTCGCGGCAGCGGGGTTGTTCGACGAGTTCTGGCAGGTGGAGAAAAAATAGAGCTCACGCAAAGGCGCAAAGGCGCAAAGGCGCAAAGAAGACAAGGTTCAAAGGAGCATCCGATGAATGAAAATGAGTTGGCGGCTATCGCAGTCGATGTGGCCTATCAGATCCATACCCGCTTGGGGCCGGGTTTGCTGGAGTCCGTGTATCATGCGATCATGTTGCACGAACTCCGTAAGCGTGAACTCTTCGTTGAATTCGAGAAGCCGGTTCCCGTCATCTGGAACGAGTTGGAACTGGAAATCGGCTTCCGTGCAGACCTCATCGTCGAACACAAGCTGATCCTGGAATTGAAGTCGATCGAGCAAATCGCCAAGGTTCACAAAAAGCAACTTCTGACGTATATGCGCCTGACGAACTGCCGATTGGGCCTGCTCATCAACTTTGGAACTGAACTGATCAAGGACGGAATCTCGCGCGTCGTTGACAAACTTTAGTCTCACGCAAAGGCGCAAAGGCGCAAAGAAATTCACTCAAAACTCTTCTTTGCGCCTTTGCGCCTTTGCGTGAGCTTGAATGGAGAATCCCATGCGTTCGCTTGCATTGCTGCTTCTGTTCCCCGCGATCATCCACGCTGGCGGCATCGTGCCCAAGGACGCCAAGCTCGAAAAGCTCTGGAGCGAAGGCGAGTTCACCGAAGGCCCTGCCTATGGCCCAGGCCCCGCCATCTACTTTTCGGACATCGGCAATCGCATCATGAAGTTCGACGAAAAAACCGGCAAAACGACCGAGTATCGCAACCCCAGCGGCCGCGCCAACGGGCTTGACTTCAATGCTCAAGGCCGACTCGTCGCCGCGGAAGGGGCCAACAAGGGCGGCAATCGACGTGTCACTGCCACCGAAAAGGACGGAACCATCAAGGTGCTCGCCGACACATGGATGGGCAAGAAATTCAACAGCCCGAATGATCTCACCATCGACACCAAGGGGCGCGTCTACTTCACCGACCCGCGCTACTCCGGCAGCGAAAAACGCGAGATCGACACCGAGAGCGTCTATCGCATCGACACCGATGGCAAGGTCACGCAAATCATCGGCAACGTGCAAAAGCCCAACGGCATCCTCCTTTCGCCCGACATGAAGACGCTCTACCTTGCCGACAACAATCCGAAGGGGGATCGCTTCCTGCTCGCGTATCCGCTCAAGGACGACGGCAGCGTCGGCGAGAAAAAAATCCTGCACAACTTCGCTCCCGATCGCGGCATCGACGGCATGTGCATCGACATCAAGGGCAACATCTACGCCACCGCTGGACAGGGCAAGACCGCCGGCGTGTCCATCTTCAATGCTGAGGGCAAGAAGATCGACTTCATCGCGACGCCGGAGACGCCGACCAACTGTGTGTTCGGCGGCGCGGACCGTAAGATGTTGTACGTCACCGCGGGGCGTTCGTTGTATCGCGTGCAACTGACGATCGAAGGCTTCGCGTTGTATTGGCCGAAATGATCGTTTAGCCCCGTCTCGTAGAGGCGGGCGCAGCCCACCGGCGTCTGCGACGCCGGGCTAAACATGGAGGAATTGCATGCCGGAAAACGACTCGTCGCTCGCGGTCTTCATCGACTTCGAGAACCTCGCGCTCGGCTTCCAGAATCGCCGCGATCGCTTCGACATCTTCCGCGTGTTGGAGCGGCTCGTCGAGAAGGGCAAGATCGTCGTCAAGAAGGCGTACGCCGATTGGAGCCGCTTCGGCGCCTACACGCAGGCGCTGCACGAGGCCGCCATCGAGTTGATCGAGATTCCGAAGCGGATGCAGAGCGGCAAGAACTCGGCCGATATCCGGCTCGTCGTCGATGCGATTGACATGGCGTACTCGAAGGAACACATCACGACCTTCGTCATCGTCTCCGGCGATTCCGATTTTTCGCCGCTCGTCTCGAAACTGAAAGAAAACGGCAAGCACGTCATCGGCCTGGGCATGCAGGATTCGACGTCGGACCTGCTGCGCGACAACTGCGACGAATTCATTTACTACGAAGACCTGGGCAAAACACAGACGATGGGTTCAAATTTGCCCGCCAATCTGCCTGAGAACAAGCGTAAGGCGTTCGATTTGTTGATGGAATCGCTCCTGGCGCTGAGGCGTGAGAACAAGGAAAAGCTCGGCGCGTCGATGGTCAAGGACACGATGAAACGCAAGAAGCCGAGCTTCAACGAGTCGTACCATGGCTATCGCTCCTTCAGCGAGCTATTGCTCGACGCGCAAAAGGAAGGCTTGCTCGAAGTTGCGATCGACGAACGCAGCCGAACCTACGTGGTCACCCGCTTCGGCTCCGAGCTGCAGCAGCCAGTGGCAGAGGTCCCGGTGCTGCGTAAACGTGGGCGTCGGCGGCGTCCGCGTTCGCGCTCGGGATCGGCACGTACGCCGGAAGGGACTGCGGCGCCGGCTGAGGCGAGCGTGGCAAACGACACGATTGAAACGTAGGTGGACGAACAACAATCGCCACTTACCGTTAGCCGGACGCGCGAGCGACGCATAATGCTGCGTTCGTCGCTTGCGCGTCCGGCTAACATCGATCCACGGAGGTATTCGGCTTGTCGGCGGTTGACGACTTCTTGCGAAAGGTGTTGCGCAGCGGTTTGCTCGATCGCGAGCAATTGAAGGGCACGCTGCGCTCGCTGGCGAAGGACCGCCGCGATCTGGTGCCCGCGATTTCCGATCATCTCATTCAAGCGAACAAGCTGACGCGTTTCCAGGTTCACAAGATCACGCAAGGGATTACGCTTGGCCTGGTACTCGGTCCCTATCGGTTGCTCGCGCCGATCGGCCGCGGCGGTATGGGGACGGTCTACGTGGCGCTCGATACACGCAGCGGGCAGCACGTCGCCTTGAAAATCCTGCCACCCAAAATTGCGCGGCAGGAGGAACGCTTGCTCGTCCGCTTCCAACGCGAGATGGAGCTCTCGCAGAAGATCCAGCACGCGAACCTGGCGCGGACGCTCGAAGCCGGCGTCTTTCAGAATATTCACTACATCGCGATGGAATACATCCCCGGCCAAACGCTCTATCGTCTCATCGCGTCGAAAGGCGTCCTACCGATTGCTCGGGCAGCGCATCTTTTCTCGGAAGTCGCCGCCGCGTTGGGGCACGCGCATAGCCAGGGGGTCATCCATCGCGACATGAAGCCGTCGAACATCATGGTCACGCCGCACGATCACGCCAAGGTGCTCGATCTGGGACTGGCGTTCACGGAAGGCGAGGAAATGGAGGACATCGAGGTCGTCGGCGGCAAGGGCTACATCGTCGGCTCGATCGATTACATGGCCCCGGAGCAGACGCGCGATCCGACCACGATCGACGCGCGGGCAGACCTCTACGCCTTGGGGTGCTGCATTTACTTCACACTGACGGGGAAGCCGCCATTTCCGGAAGGGACGTTGCTGCAAAAGGTGCGTGCCCATCGCAGCGAGCCGCCGGAGCCGATGCGCGCCCGCAATCCGCAAGTTCCCGAAGAGTTCGCGGCCATCGTGGACCGCTTGATGTCGAAGTCGCCCAAGGATCGCTATAACTCGGCTGGCGAATTCGCGGTGGCCCTGGCGAACTTCCGCGCCGACGCGCCGCAGCCGCTCGACATACCCGACGACGCGGCGATTCAACTAGCGGTCAAGGAGGTCATCACGAATTGGGCCCCCGTGGAACCCGCGAAAGACCAAACGCTCGGTGACGCGGTTCTCTTCCGCATCGACCCGGAGGACAAGCCAGACGTCCTGGCCCGCTCGATTTTTGACGACATCGACCGCATCCAAATGCACGTGTGGCTGCTGGCGATCGCCGGGCTGTGGGTGGGCTTGCTGCTGTTGTGCGTGCTGGGGACGTGCGTGTTTTCGGTGTTGAAGTAGACTGTCAATCCGCGTCTTTGGCAATGGCCTCACGACGTTGACGGACTAACTCGTCAACACCGGGCTGGTTCATCCATTCGAAGAGAGCGTCGAATACGTCTTCGATTTCGGCACCGCCAGTAAACGAGCGCAATTTTACGCGAGCGCCGCATTGTGGGCAATCGGAGTAGACGTCGAACGGCGAGACCGACCATCGCTTCCCACAGTGGGCAACGATCTTTTCGGATGGAAACGAACGAACGGCCTCGACCAGGCCGCTGGGCACGTCCACGGGAATGGGGAGAGCAGCAGTAGACATTTTATTCAAGCTCCTCAAGCATCTTTTTGAACTGACCGCGAGGCATGCTTGGTCCGCGCCGAATTTCCGCATGTGCGTCGCGCAATCGCAATGGCAGCGAAGTTCCTCCAGGAACTGCGACAAGGACCAATCCTCGCGCCTCGATTTCCTCACGGGATCGAAAAATTAGCTGGCTCCCGGCTCTGAACCCCTCCAATACCTCCGCCTCGCTCAGGGGAGGATCGGCCGCTTCGGTGTCGAAAACGGAAATGCCTTCCTCCCCTTTTCGCAGTTGAAAAGCTGGCTTCCCAGCTTCTGCGACTCGGATGAACATCGTCGCCTCCTCTACCGACATTCATCGTGTTAGATCGATCAGGAGTTCTTGGCGAGAACTAATCGGGCGTTGGCTCGCAGAATAGCGACGATGTTGCCTCTCGTGACGAGCCGCTCGTATTCCGCGCGTTCCATCGGCGTGAGTGCACCTTCATTGCACTTGCGCGCCAACTCGTCAACGCGTGCCTGGGTTTTTTCGTCGGCCTTCAATCGCACGCGCTTGCGCGCGGCTTCGACGTTGAGGCTTTCGCTCACAGGCCCAAGTAAGCAAGACAACACGGCGGTTCCATTGCGATGGCTCATGATTGAAATTATACACAACATCCCCCCACGGTGCGGCGGTTTTCCGTTCGTCGCGCTGAAACATTCCGCCATGCCCAACGGTATCATCCTCCCAGCGACCTGCTAAGATTAATCCACGAAACATGACTTCTCGTGAGGCGTCATTATGCGTAAGTTGGTTTGCTTACTCGCTCTCCTCGCTTTCTCGTCGGCCGCGTATTCCCAGACCGAACCATCGCGCGCTAAACTCGGCGAGAAGATGCCAAACTTGACCTTCAAGGATGACAAGGGCAAGACCCATCGCCTCTATGAGCTCGAAAACAAAAAGGCGATCGTCCTGGCGTTTCTGTCGTTTGAATGCCCCGTCTCGAACAGCTACATGGCGCCGCTGTCGGAGATCCAGAACGAATTCGGCAAGTTCGGCGTCACCATATGGGGCCTCACCACCAGCGAAGACGACACGCTGGCCGACATTGCGAAGTCGGTCAAACGCTTCGAGCTGGCGTTTCCCGTCTTCAAGGACGAACGCCTCAAGGCTGCCGACGCTCTCAAGGCCGAGTTTACGCCGGAGGTCTTCGTACTCGACGGCAGTTTCACGCTGAAATATCGCGGCCGCATCGACAATATGTACTCGGAGCGGCTCAAGAAGCACGCTCAGGTGACTGAGCATAACCTGCGGCAAACCCTGGCCGAACTGGTGACGGGTCGTCCGGTGACGGTGTCCGCGACGCGGGCGGTCGGGTGCAAGATTTATCGCGAGGAGAAGCAAGTCGCGCAAGGGGGAAAGGTCACGTATCATCGCGACGTGGCGCCGATCATGCAGAAGCATTGCCAGGAATGCCATCGTCCGGGCGAGGTCGGGCCGTTCTCGTTGATGACGTACAAACAAGCCGTTAACTGGGCACAGGACATCAAAGTGTACACGCAGCGCCGTGAGATGCCGCCGTGGAAGGTAGCGGAAGGGATGCCGTTTCATAACGAACGCCGCCTTACCGACAAGGAGTTGAAGACGCTCGCCGACTGGGCGGACAACGGCACTCCCGCGGGCGAATCGAGCGACGCGCCGCCGGCGCGCGTTTTCCCCAAGGGCTGGCAGCTCGGCACGCCCGATCTCGTCCTCGTCCCCGAAGACGATTTCTTGCTCGGACCCAGCGGCCGCGATGTCTTCCGCTGCTTCGTGATGCCGACCAAGCTGACCGAGGACAAGTACATCGCTGCCATTGAGCTTCGGCCCGGCAATCCGCAGATCGTGCATCACTTGTTGCTGTTCATCGACACCGCGGGGGCAGCACGCAAGCTGGAGAAGGACGCCCAGGAGAACGAGAAGAACAACCCCGTCATCGACGAGCACACCAAGCTGCCCTCGAAATACGACCGCGGCCCCGGCTACACGCGCGCAATGGGCGTCGGCTTCCTGCCACGCGGCGGGTTGATGGGCTGGGCCCCCGGTATTCAGCCACGCTACATGCCGGAAGGCGTCGGTTTCCTATTGCCGGAGAATTCCGACGTGGTCATGCAGGTTCACTATCATCGCAATGGCCGGGCCGAGCGTGACAAGACGCAGATTGGGCTGTACTTCGCGAAGAAGAAGATCGAGCATCCGTATCAGGCGTCGGCAGTCACGGGTCTACAGCTTTTCCTCGGCATCCCACCCGGTGAAGCGAACTTCAAGGTTGACGGCAATTCCTGGGCGACGCAGGATTTCACGCTGCTGTCGATGATGCCGCACATGCATCTGTTAGGCAAGGACATCAAGTTGACGATGACGCCGCCGGGGGGCAAGGAGCAGCTCATTTTCAACATCAAGGCATGGGACTACAACTGGCAGGAGATGTACTTCCTGAAAGAGCCGATGCAGGTGAAGGCGGGGACGAAGTTTCACGTTGAAGCCCATTACGACAACAGCGACAAGAACCCGCTCAACCCCTTCAACCCGCCGCGCCGCGTGACGCTCGGCGAACAGACGACGAACGAGATGTGTTTCGTCTTTTTGGGCGGCTACTCGAATTCGAGCTCCCGGGCGTTGCCGATGTCGCCGCTGGGGCCGGGCGGCAAGAAAAAGGCGAACTGAAGCGGGATCCTGCGAATCGACGGCGTCCAGCAACCGCGATGGAAACCACAGAGAGCGCAGAGAACGCAGAGAGAGCAAGAGAGAATAGGAATGAAAGGTCGCCATCTCTTATCTCCATTCCTCTCTGCGCTCTCTGTGGTTTCAATTCGGAGAGGCTGACATTGACCGAGAGAATGCGATTTGCCGTGAATCCCTTTCGCCTCCGTCCGCAATCGGATACAATGCACCAAAAGCCGAAGTTCCGCCCCGGAGTTTTTCCATGAGATTGCGTCTGTTGATCCTGGCCGTTTTCGTGCTTGCACCTGCCTACAGCTACGCCGGCGACAAGAAGAAAACCGCCGATCCGAAAAAGGCCGAGCCGAAATTCGACGCCAGGCCGCAGCTGGTGCCATTCCGCTTGACGGACACCCATCACACGCTGGTGCGCGTCAAGATCAACGGCAAAGGGCCGTTCAACTTCATCGTCGATACGGGCTGTCCCGTGATGCTCATCAGCGAACCGGTCGGCAAAAAGCTCGGCTTCGACAAGGGCTGGGCGACGCTCGAGTCGCTAGAGATGGAAGGCGGCGTGGAGTTGAACAAGGTGAAGGCACGCATCGAAACGCCGTTCCAGATCGAAGGCATGAACGGCATGGGCCTGGCGGGGGTCGAACTCCACGGCTTGATGGGCTACACGGTGCTCGCCAAATACCGGATGGAATACGACTACACAAAGCGGCAAATGATCTGGACGCCGCTCAAGTCCGAACCGTTGCCGCCGATGAAGCTCGGCAAAGGCGGGGGTGGCGGCGACTTTGGCATGGACATGATGGTCGGCCTCGTGCGCTTGATGACATGGCTAGCGGGCATCGGCCCAGCGCCCGCGCCGCAGCCGCGCGGCTTCTTTGGCTTCGAAATCGAGCAAAAGGGCAAGGCCGTGAAGGTCGCGCGCGTGCTGACGGGCGGTCCGGCTGATAAGGCGGGCTTGAAGAAGGGAGATCGCATTCTCAGCGTTGAAGCGAAGTCGATCAGCGGCGTCAACGACGTGTTACAGCAGGCGAGCAAGCTCACCGCGGGCAAGACGCTCACGCTCAACATCGAACGAGACACGAAAAAACTAGAACTCACGATCACGGCCGGCGACGGATTGTAACATGTGTTAGCCGGACGCGCAAGCGACGGAA
>SYHD01000081.1 GCA_005799265.1 Planctomycetia bacterium
AAATCCCTTTCTGCTGGTGGTGATGATGCGTAACTACTTCATCAAACACCGCAGAAACTCCAAGGGATTTCGAGTTTCCCAAAATATTTCCAGGCGAGCACGGCATGGCTTCGCTTGATTGAGGGCTAGTTCAACGGGGGAGAGATGGTCAGATGGCCATGCAAAACGATGGCCATCTGACCATCTGCCCCGACACGATCAAGCACATATACTGCGCTCGGGCGGAAATGACACATTTGCCTCACTAGCCCGCAGCGCTAGCAAGGGCAACCACGGACATCCCTTGCTGGCGCTGCGGGCTAGTGAATGAGTCAATCCTGACCGCGTGCAGTATAAGAACACGACAAAGTGCGCGTAGCGTGCGTCAAGTCGCTCAGCCGACCCGATATTTCGCTACGATTGCTTCATTCAGGTCAACGCCCAGCCCCGGCTCTTCCGGCACGGAAATGTCGCCGTCGATCACCGGAAACGCTTGTTTCGTCAGATTTTTACGCAGATCGCCCTGCTCAACGCAATACTCGAAGTAGTGCGTGTTCGGCAGAGCTGCGACGAAGTGCAGGCTGGCGGCGATGTTGATGCCGGTCTTGTACGAATGATTGACGCATAGCCGATGCCGGTCCGCGGCGTCCCAGCCCATGCGTTTGCTGCGCATCAGACCGCCGACGCGCGTCACGTCCACTTGCACGACATCGATGCCCGCGTCCATCATCGCGACCATTTCCTTGATGTCGCAAATTTCCTCGCCCGCGGCGATGCGCATCGGCGGCGTACTTTCGCACAGTCGGCGATAGCCATCGACGTTATCCGGATGCAACGGCTCCTCCAGCCATGCGAGATTGAATTCGGCGAATTGCTTGGCCCGGCGAATCGACGTCGCCGTGTCCCAGCACAGCCCCGCGTCGACCATCAGCTCCGCCGTCGGCCCCAGCCCCTTGCGCGCGGCGCGGACGTGAGCGATGTCGCTCTCTTCGCTCAGCCCCATCGGACCCCAGCCGAACTTGACGGCCTTGTAGCCCTGCTTGACGAGTTCGCGGCCGATGCGCTCGGTCTCGTCGGGCGTGTCGCCGAAGAGGATGGAGGCGTAGGCACGGAATTTCTTGCGAAAGCCGCCGCCGAGCAGTTGATAAACGGGCCGTTTGACCGCCTTGCCGACGATGTCCCACAAGGCAATCTCGACGCCGCTCATGGCCTGGATGACCGCGCCTTGCCGGCCGAAGAAGATCGTCCCTTCATACATGCGATGAATGAGCCGATCGATTTCAAACGGATCCTGGCCGAGGACGCATTCGGTAAGGCCGCGCGAAATCTTGTGCGAGATCGGCGCGTCGATGATTGCTTTCGCCACGGACGGCGACGAATCGACTTCGCCGACGCCGACGATGCCGGCGTCGGTGTGCACCTTGACGACGAGGGTATCCTGGCTGCCGTCGCAACGCTCGTTGACGACGGGAAGGCGCAGATGGATGGCTTCGACTTGGGTGATTTTCATGGCTGATCTCTCTTGAGGTAAAAAGAGATTGTATTCGCGGCGTCAGGCATGGACGATCAAAGCGGTTCGCGTCAATTCAGCGTAGTCATGCGTTTGGAATGTCGAGACGATCGTCGCGGTGAGCGGCGCAAATAGCGATTCGAGGTCCTTATTTGAAATGTTGCTGGTCGAAATCAATAGAAGTTTGTACGGCTCCTTTGACAGCAGAAAGGAATCCACGAAGTCGCCGTCTTTCGTGATGACAACGCGTTCTTCCCGTAGCGATAGGTCGTTTAATTCCGTGTCGGTGGTGCGATTGGCGTTCGGCAAGTCCAAGGTGTGCACCGCATCGTGCCCTGCCGTCGTCAGAAGGTGAGCCAGACGACGTGGAAGCTGGGCGTCGATCAGGAAGTTCATGGCTGAACCATCTCCACCTTCTTGACCTGACTTAGCCGGGTCGCATACGTGAGAACGGCAAGGATGTCATCACGCTCCAGGTCCTCATAATCGGCGAGGATTTCGTCTATCGTCATGCCCGAACTGAGCAATTCAAGGATCGATTCAATCGGATACCGTAGACCGCGAATGGTCGGCTTGCCATGGCAAATATTGGGATCGATCGTAATTCGAGAAAGTGCGTTCATGGAAGCCTCCGCGATTTCCCTTGCTGGTCCTCGCTGCGACCCAGCGCCGCGGTGTTTTGTGTCATGTTTTCAGTGTATCTGTGGGCGTCGGACAATGCTACATGCGGACTTTGGGCGCCGCGGCCGGCGGTTCAGGCGGTTGCAGGTGCTTCGTCGAGGTGCACCTGTTTGTAGCCGCCCTGAAGCTGGAAATAGACAATCAAGCCGATGTAGCCGAGGAGCATGATGACGGGGAACAACACCATGTTCGCAAGTGCTCCTTGCTTGCTTTGGCCTATGGTATGGGTAATCTGTGTATTCACGTCGGCGCGTTGGGCTTCCGGCAGGGTGTCGATCAAATCTTTCAGTTTCTTGTCGGAGATCGCCTGATACGAAATGATCTCGTAGATGGAACGATTTTCCACGACGGTCAGTTTCCCGTCCTTCATGAGGGCGGGCAATGCCTTGATGGCTTTCTCGTCCTTGCTGACCGCTGCAATTGCCTTGTCGGCCTGCAAAGTTCCGATGTAGGGGAACCCGAGCGTGCCGACCGCAAGCATGCCGATGCCGGAGATGGCGTTGAGCGTCAACGCGCCGCCTTTGGGCGTTTGCTCGGAGACGACGCCAAGCATGGTCGGCCAGAAGAACGTTTTGCCGAAGCCGTAGAGCGTGGCCGCGACGAAAATCAATAGTCCGGTGGAGAACGAGAGCATGTACAGGCCGATGATCGCCAGCAGCGCACTCAGGGCGAGCAAAGGCAGCGGCTTGAGGCTGTGCACGATCGGGCCCGCGAAGAAGCGCAGCACCATCATGATGACCGACGTGTACACGAGCACCCAGCCGGGATGGAATTTGCCACTCGCGATTTCTTCCATGATGCCAGTGATCCAGCCGTCCGTGCCGATTTCGGTCGTCGCCAAGGGCATCATGATGAGGACCAGGATGAACATCAGAATGCGCCCCGAGGATTGCGTGTAGACGCCGAAGGCAACGACGATCACGACGCCGATGGCGACGAACCCGCCCTTCGCCGCGATGGACAGTTCGCCGCCGCCGGAGAAGAACTCGATCAACTGCAAGGTGACGAGGAAGCCGACGATCAGGGCGCCGAGAATGCCGAATTCCGAGAGCATGTCCTTGTACGAGACGCCAGACGAAACGCGCTCCTGCACCGGGAATTGGAGCGGCAATAGCATCACGAGGTAGGCCAGCGCGGGCACGGCGATCAAGCCGACCTTGATGAACCAAGGCACGTGATCGATGAAAATCGTCACCATGCCGGCGATGACCAGACCGCCCGGCCAGCCCGCGTGCAGGATGTTTAGCCATTTTGTTTTCTCGCGGCTGAACATCGTGGCGACGACGGGGTTGATGAACGCTTCGACAGTCCCGTTGCCGAGCGCGAGAATCAAACTGCCCCAGTAGAGAAGGCTGAATGCCGTCTCCTTGTCGCCGGCTTGCGAGACGAAGTAGGCGCTGACCCCCATGCAGGCCCAGATAATGTGGCCCAGAAAAGCGATGATCATCGATATCTTGTAGCCGATGCGGTCGATGAGCAAGCTGAAACCGATAATGCTGACGGCGAAGGGCCAGATGCCGATGCCTGCCAATTCGCCGGAACGCGCGGGGTCGAGGCTAAACTCATTCGCCCATGTCGTGATGAGGAACATGCGGGCGATAAACCCGAATGCCGTCGTCACCAGTGCCGTGAAACACCCCCAGAAGAGTACGGGGTTTTCGGTTTTTTCCATCGAGGACATGGCAACGGTACTTTGAGCGGACATGCAGGCTCCTGGTGAGGATCGAATCGGTCGAAAGCGGAAAGGTTATGCGACTTCCCTGTCGAAGTCAATTGCCAATCCGTCATTTCCGTCGAACTTGGCATCGCCTCCACGCGCCAATCGTTTACAATGTCAGCTATCAGCCGTCAGCTTTCAGAGAGAAAACGCCCTTTGGCTATCGACCAGAAAGGCAATTTGGATCGCTCGCCATGTTCTAGCTGATACCTGATGGAATCGTGTGCCACCCGAACCACCTTGAGCAATCGAAGCCGACCTTGCGAACCTTCACCTTCCTCGGCACTGGAACCTCCGTCGGCGTGCCGATGATCGGCTGCGAGTGCGCCGTCTGTACGTCGAAGGACCCGCGCAACCAGCGCTATCGCTGCTCCGTGTTGATTCGGGCGCCGCAGGGAAACATCCTGATTGACACGGGCCCAGAATTGCGCCTGCAACTGTTGCGCGCCAAGGTCAACATCGTCCACGCCGTTCTCTATACGCATGCGCATGCCGATCACATGTATGGGCTGGACGATCTGCGCCCCATCCCGCGTTTGCTCGGTGGGCCCGTGCCGCTCTATTGCACGACCGAAGTCGAGCGCAAGTTGCGGCAAGCGTTTGCCTATGCGTTCTCGCCCGAAGCGGAAGTGCTGCCGATGGGCTATTTGCCGAAGCTGACGTTCCGCACGATTACCGAAGGGCCGTTCACGGTAGTGGACGAGCGCGTCACGCCGATTCCGCTGGAGCACGCCCATTTCAGCGTGTTTGGCTTCCGTATCGCCGACGTCGCCTATTGTACGGATGTCGGTAAAATTCCCAGGCAGAGCATGAATCGGCTCGAAGGGCTGGAAGTGCTGATCCTGGACGCGCTGCGTATTCGCCCGCACCCGGCCCATTTTTGTCTTGACGAGGCGCTGGAAGTGATCGAACGCTTGCAGCCGAAAAAAGCGTATTTGACGCACATGTCGCACGACCTCGAACACGAGGCGACGACCAAGCTGCTGCCGCCGAACGTTGAGCTGGCGTATGACGGCCTGTGCTTTCCGTTCTGAAAGCGCCTATGGCTTGGCGCTCGCACGAGCGCCAAGCCGCAAGCGGCCCGAAAGGATGCCCATGATTCCGACTGAATTGCGCGAACGTCTGCAGCGCCACGGCCAGGATCATCTGCTCGCCGTTTACGAGAAGCTCACGCAGCCGGAGCGTGCCAACTTGCTGCGCGAACTGGCAATGATCGATGTTGCCGAATTGCAGGCACTGCACGCGCGGCGCGAGCAGAAAGACGCCTTGCCCGAACGCGCCCGCATCCAGCCGTTGCCGCGGCCAACAATCGAAGAAGCGGATTGCGACGATTTTTTCGGGCGCGGTGAAGACGCCTATTATGAGGGCGAGATGGCGTTCCTGATTGTTGCGGGGGGCCAAGGAACGCGGCTCGGATTCGACGAGCCCAAGGGGATGTTCCCGATCGGGCCGATCTCGAAGAAGTCGCTGTTTCAACTGCATGCCGAGAAGGTTCTGGCGTTGACGCGGCGCACGGGCATGCGTTACCCGCTCCTTGTGATGACGAGTCCGGCGACCGATGAGCCGACGCGCAAGTTCTTCAAACGGAAGAATTACTTCCGCCTGCCGCCGCAGGATGTATGGTTCTTCTGCCAGGGGACGATGCCCGCGGTTGATCTGCACGCGGGACGGCTCTTGCTCGAAGGGCCAGGGCGCCTATGCCTCAGCCCGAACGGCCACGGAGGCACGATCACCGGGCTCGCGGAAAGTGGGATTCTCGATCAGCTCGAAGGTCGCGACGTGCAGACCATCTACTATTTCCAGGTGGACAATCCGTTGGTGAACCTGGCTGATTATCTCTTCGTTGGTCGACACCTGGCCCAAGAAGCCCAGGTCTCATCGAAGGTGCTGCCGAAGACGGGGCCGAAGGAGAAGGTCGGCAATTTTCTCCTGCTCGATGGCCGCTGCTCGATGATCGAATACTCCGATCTGCCGGACGATTGGGCCCACGAGACGGACGAGCAGGGACAACTCAAGTTCTGGGCCGGCAATCCCGCGATCCATTTGTTCGATGTCGAATTCTTGCGGGAACTCACCACGCAGGCGGATCGAATGCCGTGGCATCTGGCGCGCAAGAAAGTTCCGCATCTAGACGAGGCGGGCCATCTCGTCAAGCCGGAGACGGAAAACGCGCTGAAGTTCGAGCGGTTCATATTTGACGTGCTGCCCCAGGCGGAGCGCTGGACCGTGCTTTCGACATCGCGTGAAGACGAATTCGCGCCGGTCAAGAACAAGGAAGGAGTCGACTCGCCGGAAAGCGCGCGTGCCATGATGATCGCCCAGCACACCCGCCTGTTGCGCGAGGCTGGCATCGAGGTCACCGAGGGAATACCGGTTGAGCTTAGCCCGTTGTACGCCATGGATGTGGAAGACATCGAAGAGACTTACAAGGGCGACCGTCGCATAACGAGAAGCACTTACTTGAATGAGCCGATGGAGTTTCGCAAACGAACGAAGTGGTAGCTCGTTCCCAGGCGATGTCTGCAAGCGAGGAGGAAATCGCACATGCTACACGCATTCATCATGGCCGGCGGCGGGGGCACGCGGTTTTGGCCGCGCAGCCGGCAGTCGAAGCCGAAGCAATTCCTGAAATTCGTCGGCGCTGCCACCCTCTTGCAGCAAGCGTTTGAGCGAATCGAAGCGCTGAGTACGCCGGAACGCATGTGGGTCATCACCGCCGCGGGCTATTGTGCCGAGACTGCCCGCCAGTTGCCGAGTCTGCCAGTCGAGCGCATCGTCGGCGAACCGTGCGGGCGCGATACTGCCGCGTGCATCGGCCTCGGCGCGGCGCTGTGCCTGCGCGACGATCCCGATGCGATCATGCTGGTGACGCCCGCCGATCACGTCATCGAGCCCGCCCAGGAGTTTCGCCGGGCCGTTCACGTCGCCGAGCAGACCGTGCGTGAATATCCCGACGCTCTCGTCACCTTCGGCATCCGCCCCGCCTTTGCGGCGACCGGTTACGGCTACATCGAACGCGGCGTCGAATTGACGCAGCGCCAGGGGATTCCCGTTTATCGCGTCGGTTCGTTTCGCGAGAAGCCGCACGCCGAACTCGCGGAAGAATACGTCGCGTCGGGCAATCATTTCTGGAACAGCGGCATCTTCGTCTGGCGCGCGGCGACGATTCTCGATCGGCTTCGCGCCAATCAACCGAAGCTTGCCGCTGCCGTCGAACGCATCGCCGCCGCGTGGGACACCCCCGAGTGCGAAAATGTGCTGACGCGCGAATATGCCGCGCTGGACAAGGTCAGCATCGACTACGCCGTCATGGAGAAGGCGCCCGAAGTGCTTATGGTCAAGGCGCCGTTTCTGTGGGACGACGTCGGCAGCTGGCTCGCCCTGGAACGCCGGCAACCGCAGGACGCCTTCGACAACACCGTGCTCGCGAATCACTTCGGCATCGACACGCATCACTGCGTCATCGTCGGCGACGAGACGAAGCTCATCACCACGCTCGGCGTAAGCGACCTCATCATCATTCAAGACGGCGACGCGATCCTGGTCGCCCATCGCAAGGAAGAAGGCAACATCAAGAAGATCGTCGAGCAGCTCAAAACACGCGGTCTGGAGAAGCACCTTTGACCAAGGCAAAAGGCAAAAGGAAAAAGGAAAAAGTGAAGATCCGACATCGTCTTCATTCTTGAATTCCTTTTTCCTTTTGCCTTTTTCCTTTTGCCTTTGCGGAGTGACTCCCTTGAAGCCGCGCACGAGACTCCTGGCGATCGATCCCGGCAGTGTGCGCATCGGCCTGGCCATCAGCGATGCGGATCGGCGCATCGCCTCGCCGCTGACGACGTACACGCGCCGCGATTTGGCGCGCGATGCGGCGTTCTTCAAGGAGACCGTGGAGGAGGAAGAGGTCGGCGGCATCGTCATCGGCTTGCCCGTGCGCGCGAACGGCTACGAAGGCGAGCAGGCGCAGGCTGCGCGGAAATTCGGCGCGTGGCTGCACGAAATGACGGGCGTGCCGTGCGTGTACTACGATGAGCGATTCACGAGCTACGCGGCGGAGTCATCGCTCTTGGAGGCCGGGCTAACGAAGAAGAAACGCAAGGCCCGTCGTGATCGGGTCGCAGCCCAGATTCTATTGCAGACGTACCTGGACGCGGGGTGTCCGGCGGAAGCCAAAGCCGTTGGGCGTGATGAATCCACTTCCTGAGCTTGCGTTGCTTTGGTGATTCGGAATCGCTATCGTGATGGCATCCATTCACCAATCCTCCTCCGCGCGAGGTTGCCATGCGAAAATGCACGTTTGCCGTCCTGGGCTGGTCGATTTTCGTCGTGAGCTTGCTTACCAGTATCCGCGCCGAGCAAGGCAAGGACAAGAAAGACGCTCTCGACAAGGACTACGCCGCCGAGTTGCCGCGCATTCCGGCGACGGCGCCCAAGGACACGCTCAAGACGTTCAAGCTCGCGCCGGGCTTCAAGCTCGAACTCGTCGCCTCGGAGCCGATGATACGCTCGCCGGTCGCTGTCGATTTCGATGAAGACGGCCGCATGTACGTCGCGGAGTTTCCGGAGTACAACCAGCACGGCAATCCGAAGTTCAAGGAACGCGGCGCCATCAAGGTGCTTGAAGACACCGACAACGACGGCGTCTACGACAAAGTGTCAACACTCGCGGAACTCGACTCGCCGGTCGCGCTGGCATGCTGGGACGGCGGCGTCTTCGTCGGCGCGGTGCCGCACATCTGGTATCTCAAGGACACCAAGGCCACGGGCAAGGCCGACGTCAAGAAGATCATCTACACCGGCTTCGGCCGCGACAAGGCCGGCGAGGCGATGCTCAACTCATTTCGCTGGGGATTGGACAATCGCTTTCATGTCTCGACGAGCGCGGCAGGCGGCAGCGTAAAATCGGCCGAGGCCAAGGACGCTCAAGTCTTCAACGTCAAGGGGCACGGTTTCCTGTTCGATCCGCGCACGCTCAAGTTCGAGCTGGTCGCCGGCAGTTCTCAGCACGGCATGTCGATGGACGACTGGGGCCGCAAGTTCACCTGCGATAACTCGAATCCCGCGCACGTGTTGATGTACGATGGCCGTTATCTGCTGAAAAATCCCTATGTGCAAGCGCCGCCGCCGATGCTCAACATCCACGGGACGAACCAGGCGAAGTACCTTAAACGCGTCAGCCCGAACGAGCCGTGGCGCACGGTCCGTACTCGCCTGCGCTTGCAGAAAATCGTGCCCGGCCCCATCGAGACTGGCGAAGTCTCCGGCCACTTCACCGGCACGACCGGCGTTACCGTCTATCGCGGCGACGCCTTTCCGGCGGAGCATCGCGGGACGTTGTTCGTCGGCGAAGTGTCGAACAATCTCGTCTACCACGCCAAGCTCGAATCGAACGGCCTTGCGCTGAAGGCGAGCCGCTTCGAGAAGGACATCGAGTTTCTCGCCTCGACCGACAACTGGTTCCGCCCCGCCCAGTTCGCCAACGCACCGGACGGCACGCTCTACGTCATCGACCACTATCGTGAAATCGTCGAGACGATCGAATCGATTCCGCCGCTCATCCTCAAACATCTGCACATCGAATCAGGCGTCAACCACGGACGCATCTATCGCGTTGTGCCGGACGGCTTCAAACGTCGCCAACAGCCGCGATTGAGCAAGGCGACGACGGCGGAACTCGTGAAGTTGTTGAAGCATCCCAATGGCTGGCATCGCGACACGGCTGCGCGGCTACTCTATCAACGGCAGGATCCGGCTGCGGCGCCGCTGCTGCACATCATGGCGAAGGAATCGCAGGCGCCACTGGACCGCTTGCATGCTCTCTATGCCCTTCAAGGCATGGGTGCGCTTCGCGACTCGCACCTTTTCACGTCGCTCCTGTGGGTGAACGAACCCCGCTTGCGCGAGCACGCACTGAGGCTTTCGGAACACACCCTCGATGAGAGCAACCAGCAGTTCTTTCTCACCCATTTCGTTGAGAAGGAGAAGGATCCGCACGTCAAGTATCAGCTCGCCTTCTCGCTGGGCGCACGCCCGAGAAGCTCCTGGGTTGCCAGGGAGCTTGGAACGCTCGCTCTGAACGAAGCCCATGATCCGTGGATGCGGCTCGCCATCCTCACTTCTGCGCACGGGTTGCGCGGCTCGCTCTTCAGCAGACTCCACTCTGCGCCGATTCGTGAAAGTCCGGAGGGCAAGGTCCTGCTGCACGCGCTGGCCGTGCAGATCGGGGCCGCCAATCAAGCAGACGAACTCGCCGAATTTCTCAAGGTGATCGATCGAGGCTTGCCGAGCGATCTCAAAATGAATCGCGAATTCTTGGCGAGCCTTATGTCCAAGCTGCCGGCGAAATCCCGCGATCGCATCCAGAACGGCAAATCGGGCGCGATCTTCAAGGAGCTGGTCGCCGATGCGATCAAGACATCGAGCGACGAGAAGCAACCAGTCGCCGAGCGCATTTCAGCCGTGCGCACGTTGGGCCTCGCGGAGTTCGACAAGGTGAAGCCGAACTTCACCGAGTTTCTCAAGTTCCGCCAGCCGGAAGCCGTGCAGCGCGCCGCCCTCGAAACGATGGTGCGCTTCGAGCAAGAAGGCGCGATGCGCCTCGTCATCGACGCCTGGCCGAGCCTGAGTCCTCAGGTGCGCGCGACAGCGGCGGAGACGTTGTTCGCTCGGCCCGCGTCGATCCATGCGTTTCTTGACGCCGTCGAAAAAGGCACGATCAAAACCGGCGAGATCGATCCCGCCCGCATCCAGCTCTTGCAAGTCTTCGCCGACGCCAAGATCCGCGGTCGGGCCGAGAAGCTCTTCAAGGGGACGAAGCTCTCGGCTCGCAAGGACGTGGTCGCTGCGTATCAGAAATCACTCGACCTCAAGGGGGACCTCGCGAACGGCAAGGAGATCTTCAAGAAGAACTGCGCCGCCTGCCATCGCATCGATGGCGTCGGCGAGCAAATCGGCGCCGAACTGGGGGCGATCAAAGATCGGGGAGCCGACTTCATTTTGCTCAACGTTCTCGATCCGAATCGCGAGGTGTTGCCGAAGTTCATCACTTACTACGTGCAGACCGACGCGGGCCGTACGCTCACCGGCATGATCACGGCCGAGACCGCGACGAGCATCACGGTGCGCCGTCCGGACGGCACGAGCGAGACGATCCTGCGCGTCAACATCGAGGAACTGCGTTCGACGGGCATGTCGTTCATGCCGGAGGGCTTGGAGAAGACGATCAACCACCAGGAGATGGCGGACTTGATCGCGTTTTTGTTGTCGGCACGGTGATTGGTCGATTGGATCTGTATAGCGCTTGGGCGGCGTCGCGCGAGCGCTAAACGAGGAGAGGATAATGTTTCATCGCATGTTCATCGCCCTGGCCTTCATGCTCGCATTCGCCGCGACGGTCGACGCCCAGGAACCCAAGACCTGGCAAGCCGGCGTCGCCAAGACCGTCATCACGCCGAAGCATCTCATGTGGATGTCCGGCTACGGCGCCCGCAACAAGCCCGCGGAAGGAACTCTGCACGAGTTGTGGGCCAAGGCGCTCGTTCTCGAAGACGCCGCCGGCAAACGCTGCGTGCTCGTGACGATGGATCTCGTCGGCATCGACGCCGGGCTTGCGGACGACGTTTGCGCCGATCTCAAGAAACGGCACGGCCTGCAACGCGATCAGATCATGCTCTCGGTTTCGCACACGCACTGCGGTCCGGTCGTCGGCAAGAACCTGATCGCGATGTACAGTTTCGACGACAAGCAGCATGAACTGGTCAAGAGCTACACGAAGGACCTGCACGGCAAGCTCGTTGATGTCGTCGGCGCGGCCATCAAGGACCTCAAACCGGCGAGGATTTCCTGGAACAACGGCCACACGGGCTTCGCCACCAATCGCCGTACGAACCAGGAAGGCAATGTCCCGAAGCTGCGTGAACTGGGGCAGCTCAAGGGGCCTGTCGATCACGAAGTCCCTGTACTGTGCATTCGAGACCCCGGCGGCAAAGTGCGCTCTATCGTCTTCGGTTACGCGTGCCATGCGACGGTGTTGAGCTTCTATCATTGGTGCGGCGATTACCCCGGCTTCGCGCAACTCGAGCTGGAGAAACGCTATCCCGGCGCCGTCGCCCTCTTTCACGCGGGCTGTGGGGCCGATCAGAATCCCTTGCCCCGCCGCACGGTCGAATTGGCCGAGAAGTATGGCGTGCAACTCGCGGAGGCGGTCGATCAAGTCGTCAAGGCGCCGATGACACCGCTGGCGCCTATAGCGAAAACAACTTATACGCGCATCAATGTTCCTTTCGGCGAATTGCCGACGCGAGAAAAGCTTGTCATGGACACGATGAGCAAAAACACGTACATCGTCTCGCGCGCCAAGATGTTGTTGGCCCAGTATGAAAAGACCGGCTCGCTCAAGGCGACCTATCCTTACCCCGTGCAAACCTGGCGGCTCGGCGACGACCTGACGTGGATTGCCCTTGGCGGCGAGGTCGTCGTCGATTACTCGCTACGTCTCAAAAAGGAACTCGGCAAAGTCTGGGTCACCGGGTATGCCAACGACGTGATGGCCTACATCCCGTCCCTGCGCGTCCTGAAGGAAGGCGGCTACGAAGGCGATACGTCGATGATCTACTATGGCCTACCGACTGCGTGGGGGCCACGCATCGAGGAAATGATCGTGGACGCTGCGTGCAAACAGGCGGGCAAGTGGGTCGTGCGATAGCGTTCGCGCGGCGTTGCGCGAACGCTAAACGGTGACTGGTCACTTGATCCCATTTGCAGCCTTGTACAAGTTCAACGTCAGATGCGCCTGGCCTTGATGGTGCGCTTCATGCCACGCAAGGACGCGCAGCCATTCGCCGTAGGTCCAGGGCGCCTGCTCGTTCGGCTTCGTCTTCAGGGCGCTGTCGTCTAGCTTCTTCACCATTTCAAGCAGAGTCGCTCGTGCGTCAGCCAGATAGCGATTGACGGCGTCCAAGTTCGGAATGTCATCGTCGGGCGTGCTGCCGCCGGCGAAGCGGCGAACCAGTTCCACCTCTTTCGGTTGCCCGCCAGGAGGCCCCATGCGCACGTGTACGTGGCGATCGTCGGTCGCGGCGATGTGCATGATCTGCCAGGCGATGTGCGCTCGGCCGGGGCCGGGACGCCAGCCGAGGACTTTCTGCGCGTCGCCGAGCTTCGCGAGGCCGTCCAGGAAGGCGAGCGTTTTCTGGCGATTGAAGTCGAGCGTTTCGAGGAGGACGGGAAAGGACATGGGGAAAACTCCTGTATTTGTTTAGCGTTCGCATGGCGCCACGCGAGCGCTAAACGACAAAATCAGCTGCCAAATAACCGCCTTGCGTTGCGCGTCGTATGCTCCGCGATCACGTCAATCGACACACCTAAAGTTTGCGCCAACACCGCCGCCGTGTGGACGACGTGGGCCGGCTCGTTGCGTTGTCCGCGATACGGCACGGGCGCCAGATACGGACAATCGGTCTCGACCAGCACGCGCTCGAACGGCATTTTCGCGGCAACGTCGCGCAGTGCCTGAGCATTTTTGTACGTCAACATGCCCGCAAAGGAAATGTGCAATCCCATTCGCACACACGCCTCGGCCGTCGCTAGATCGCCCGTGAACGAGTGCATCACCGCGCGAACTGGCCCGTGCTTGTCGAAATCGGCACGCAGCATCCGCACCGTATCGGCCTCTGCTTCGCGGCAGTGAATGACGACGGCGCGATCGAGCGTGCGTGCTAGCTCCAGATGCCGGGCGAAGTAATCTTCCTGTTGCGGAAACGGCGTGTGCTTCCAGTGGCGATCGAGTCCCGTTTCGCCGAGCGCGACAACTTCCTGACGTTGTGAGAGAGCAACGACTTCATCCCAGGCGGTCGGCGACGCTTCGGCGACATGGTTGGGCTGAATGCCGACGGTGGCCCGCAGGATCGGATGAGTCGCCGCGAGCTGCACATAGCGCACACTATCGAGCGCGGTAACGGCAACGGCGACGATACGTTCAAGCCCGGCCTCCGCCGCGCGTTGCAGCACAGCAGGCAAGTCGGCGTGAAAGCGCTCGTCGTCGAGATGAGCGTGCGTGTCGATCCAGGTTGGGAGCACGGTAACCTCCGTGAGGATGATTATACTCGTGTATTCGTTTAGCGTTCGCGCGACGCGGCGCGAATGCTAAACGACCAAGGGCGGAATTGAACCCGGCCAGATGGCTCGATACAATACATTGGTCCCTCCCACCAATTTGGATTTCTCAACCATGCGATACTCGGTCACCGTTCTCGGATGCTTCCTCGCGCTCATCGTCTATTTCGTCCAAAGGCCCCATGACGAAGCCGTCGCGCAGGCCGGCAAGAAGGAACCCGTCGTCAATTTGGACGACGCCGTCGCGAAGGTGATCGTGCCCTACGTCACCAAGCATTGCGTGCAGTGCCACGGCCCGAAGACGAAGAACGCCGCTCTGGCCTTGCACATCTATACCGACGAGAAATCGATCCTGAAAGATCGCAAACGCTGGATCGAGGTCATCCGCATGGTGCACGGCGGCGAGATGCCTCCCGACAAGCAGCCGCGCCCCAAGCTCGAGGACAGCGAAGCATTCCTCAAAGCGATCGCTGACATTTTCACGCTCGCCGACTCGAAAGGCCCGCGCGATCCGGGTCGCGTGACCATGCGTCGGCTCAATCGCGCGGAGTACAACAACACGATACGCGATCTCGTCGGCGTCGATTTCAAGCCGGCGGACGATTTTCCCGCCGACGACGTGGGCCACGGCTTCGACAACATCGGCGACGTGTTGACGATCTCGCCCGTGCACATGGAGCGCTATCTAGCAGCGGCCGAGACGATCACGCAGCAGGCGATCCTCGTCGGCGATCCTCCCAAGCCGCCCACGCGCACCGTATCTGCTCGCTTCACCGAGCCGTCCGTGCCCAATCCCGACAAGGTCGGCAACGCCCGTGCCATCACGCAAACAAAGGTGCCGCTGCACACGCTCTACAACCTCACGCAGGAGGGCGAATTCCGCGCTCGCATTCGCGGCTACGGCCAGAACGCCGGCAAGGAACCGATCAAGATCGCCCTCACGATCAACGGCAAGGAGATACAGGCATTCGAGGTGAAGTCCAAGAACCCGAAGGACGCGCAAGCCTACGAGGTGGTCCTCCCGCTCAAGAAAGGCCCGCAGCGCATGGCGGCCGTCTTGCTCAACGAGGGCAAGAACGCAGACGGCAAAAGCGATCGCACCTTCATGTTGAGCATGTTTCAACTCGAAGGCCCACTCGACACGCGGCCGCCTTCGCATCAAAAGATTTTGACACACCAGCCGGGCCTCGACAAGCATGACGCCGCCCGCGAAATCCTGACTCGCTTCGCCTCAAAGGCGTATCGCCGTTCCGTGACGAAAGATGAGGTCGATCGCCTGCTCAAGTTTGTCGATCTAGCACAGAAGAATGGCGAGAAGTGGGAGGCCGGCATTCAGTTCGCGATCCAGGCCGTGCTCTGCTCGCCGAAGTTTCTCTTCCGCGTCGAACTCGATCATCGCCCCGACAGCAAGGACGCGCATCCCATTGACGACTATCAACTGGCGTCGCGGCTGTCATACTTCCTGTGGAGCACGATGCCGGACGACGAACTGTTCGCACTTGCGGAGAAGAAGCAACTGCATGCCAACATCGACGCGCAAGTCAAACGCATGCTCGCCGATCCGAAGGCGTTCGCGCTCGTCGAAAATTTCGCGGCCCAATGGCTGCAACTGCGTCTGCTCAAGGGACATGCACCCGACTCGACGCTGTTCCCCGAATTCGACGATCAGCTGCGAAATTCGATGATCCGCGAGACGGAGCTATTCTTCGAAGCGATCATGCGCGAGAACCGCAGCGTTGTCGAACTCATCGATAGCAACTTCACATTCATGAACGAACGGCTCGCCCGCCACTACGGCATCGCCGACACCAACGGCAATCGCCTTTATCAGAAGCCGATCACGAAGCCGGGGACGCCGCTGGTGAAGAAGTTTGGCAAGCCGAGCAACGAATTCCAGCGTGTCACCTTCGCCGATGACGAACGCGGCGGCATTCTCACGCACGCCAGCATCCTCACGCTTACGTCGAATCCGACGCGCACGAACCCCGTCAAACGCGGCAAATGGGTGCTCGAACAGATCCTCGGTACCCCGCCGCCACCGCCGCCGCCGAACGTGCCGGAACTTGAAGAGAAGGGCGAGTTGAAGGGCACGTTGCGCGAACGTTTCGAGCAGCACCGCAAGAATCCGAGCTGCGCCAATTGCCACGCCAAGCTCGACCCGATGGGTTTCGCGTTCGAAAACTACAACGCCGTCGGCAAGTTCCGCACGAAGGAAGGCGACGCCGTCATCGATGCGTCGGGAACCCTGCCTGGTGGACAAACATTCAAAGGGCCGAAGGAGCTGAAACAGATTCTCGTTAGCAAAAAGGATCTTTTCACTCGTGCCTTGACGGAAAAGATGTTAACTTATGCAATAGGTAGAGGCCTCGAATATTACGACAAGTCGTCCGTCGATAAGATCGGGACGGCTCTCGCCAAGAATGACTTCCGTTTCTCCACCCTGGTAGTCGAAATAACCAACAGTGACCCCTTCCGCATGCGCCGAGGAAAGGACCAAAAGAATGACTAGCCTGCTTTCTCGCCGTACCGTTCTCAAAGGCCTCGGAGCCTCCATAGCCCTTCCGTGGCTGGAAGCGATGGGCCCATTCACCGCGTGGGCGAGCCAGCAGCCGGGCGGCAATCGCGTGCCGGTGCGCATGGCGTTTCTCTACGCTCCCAACGGCAAGAACATGGCCGACTGGACGCCGAGCGCCGAAGGGACCACCTTCACGCTGCCGCGCATTCTGGAGCCGCTCTCTGAGGTTCGCGAATACGTCAACGTGCTGACCGGCCTGACCGCCGACAAGGCTCGCCCGAACGGCGACGGCCCCGGCGATCATGCTCGCGCCATGGCCGCCTTCCTCACCGGCGCCCAGCCGCGCAAGACCGACGGCACCGACATTCGCGCCGGCATCTCGGTCGATCAAGTCGCGGCCGCCCGCATCGGCGATCAGACGCGCCTCGGTTCGCTCGAAATCGGCTGCGATCCCAGCGCGCTGGCGGGCAACTGCGATTCCGGCTATAGCTGTGCCTACTCTTCCACGATCTCCTGGCGTTCCGCGACCGCGCCGGTGCCGAAGCTGAACAATCCGCGCTTGATCTTCGAGCGCCTGTTCGCGACCGGCAACGACGCCGACCGGGCCCGCCGCGAACGCAATCGCCGCAGCATTCTCGATTTCGTGCGCGAAGACGCCGCCAGCTTGCAGCCGAACCTGGGCGCGAACGATCAGCGCCGGCTCGACGAATACCTCAGCTCGATCCGCGACATCGAGCAACGCATCGAACGCGCCGCCCGCATGCCCGAACCGCCGCGGCCGACCATGACGCAGCCCGCCGGCATTCCGAGCAACCATCAAGAGCACATTCGCCTCTTGTGCGATCTGCTGGTGCTCGCGTTCCAGGCCGACATCACGCGCGTCAGCACGTTCGTCTTCGCCAACGAGGGAAGCAATCGCCCCTACCCGTTCATCGATGTCCGCGAAGGCCATCACGATCTCTCGCACCACGGCAACGACCGCGCCAAGATGCAAAAGATCGCCACGATTAACCGCTTCCACGTCACGCAGTTCGCGTACATGCTCAGCCGCATGAAGGACATCCGCGAAGGTGACGGCACCCTGCTCGACAATTGCATGATCGCCTACGGCTCAGGCAACTCCGACGGCAACCGCCACAACCACGATGACTTGCCGGTTCTGCTCGTGGGCAAGGGCTCGGGAACCGTCCGCGCTGGCCGCCACATACGCTACCGCAACAACACGCCGCTGAACAACCTCTGGCTATCGATGCTCGACCGCATGGGCACGCGCGTCGAGGCGCTGGGCGACAGCACGGGGCGGTTGGCGAATCTGACCTGATATGGCCCGCCATTCATGGCGGGTTCGAGAAGAAAAGCCGCTTGCAACGCGAGGTTGTGAGCGGCTTTTTCGTTGTCCATGCCGAATCAAATCCGCACGAAGATCTTGTTGCGGTACATCCAGTACAACATGAGCCACAGCGTCAAAAGCACAACGACGCCTGCGACCAGCGGCTCCCAGGTGATGTCGCCGTAGCCGTCGAGGAGCTTGAAGACGTCTGCGCCGAGGTGCGTTTTGTAGCTGCTGAGTATGAAGCCGCGGATGAGTTGGTAGCCGCAGTAGGCGACGATGGAATTGGCGCCGATGACGAGCAGCGGATAAGACCAGTGCCAGAAGCCGGTCAGGTCGATGAGGGCGTAGAATGCCGCGAGCATGAGGAACGTCCAGCCGCCCGAATACAGCACCCAGGCGGGCGTCCAGATAATTTTGACGATCGGGCACACCTCGAAGTGCTCGGCGGCGAGTCCGAGGCCCAACCCGGCGGCGCCCAGGCTCAGGAACGCGGCGATCTTCACGATGTGCGGCCAGTCTTTGCGCAACCACATGCCGGCGATGACGCCCAGGAGCATGGTGGCGAGGGTCGGAATGAAGTTGAGCGTTGTGTAGCCGGAGCGCTCGTGTGTAAAGGGATTCGCGACTAGTTGGCCTTTGGCCAGTTTGCCGCGCGGAAATTGGTTCAAGAACCAGAGATCGAAGTCGGCGGCCAGATTCGCGTTCTTATTCCAGTGCGCCATGAAGCCGTCGAAGCGGCCCGGTTCGTTCGCCTTGACGTTGACGGCGGCGTAATCGAAATCGTCGGGTGGCAAAGGATGCAGCGCGAACGCCGTCCAATACCCGACGACGATGACCACGAACGCGATCCACAGCACGATCTGCCGACGGGAATAGGCGAGCAGGAAGAGGAAGACATAGCCCATGCCGATCTGCGTCAGCGTGTCCATGAAGGTCCAGTTAGTCAGCGGCGCGTAATTGGAGCGCAGGAAGATGCCGAGGAACATCAAGAGGGCCGCCCGCCAGACGGCGTGAAAGAGCATCCAGCCGAAGCCCTGGCCGCGCTCTTCGCGATTGGTGATCGAAAACGGCAGCGATACGCCGACGAGGAACGAAAACGCCGGCTGGATGAGATCATGCAGGGAGCAGCCGGTCCACTTGACGTGATCGGTATGGAAGTCCAGTTGCTCCCAGATGAAGTCGCCGGGAAATTGCTTGGCCATGTCGGCGATGCGCAGGGCGCTGTCCATCATGAGCAGCATGACGAAGCCGCGGAAGGCGTCCACGGAGAGGATGCGCGTCGGGGGCGCGGTGGGAGTGGTGCTCATAGAATCGTCCTTTGCATTTTCTTCGTTTAGCGCTCGCAGTGAAGCGTCAAGCCGTTGCCGCTTCACTGCGAGCGCTAAACGAAAACGGACTATCGACTGATCCGCAGTCCCGAACCCTTTAGCATGGCCTCGACCTCGTCACGCGTGATCCAGGCAAAATCGCCGGGGATCGTGTGTTTGAGCGCGCTGGCGGCGACCCCGCAGTCGAGCGCTTTTTGCAAGTCATTTTCAAGCAGGCCGTGAATCAAGCCCGCCGCGAAAGAATCGCCGGCACCGAGACGATCGACGATCTCCACCTCGTAGGACTTCGTGCGTAGAATCTCGCCGTTGCGATAGCAGATGCCGGTCCATGAATTCTTCCAGACAAGCGGATTGTCGCGCACCGTGATCGCGATGGTATTCAGCTTGAAGCGTTTTGCCGTCAGCTCCGCGGCTTCCTCGTAGCTCTTGCCCTTGATGCCGAAGACGCGTTCGATGTCTTCCTCGGTCGTGATCAGCACGTCGGTGTGCGCCATGAGTTCGCTCATGCACTTGCCCGCTTCTGCCGGTGTCCAGAGCTTGACGCGATAATTGAGATCGATGCTCGTTTGCAGCCCGGCGGCCTTGGCGGCGACGAGAGCTTCCTTCGTGACTTCGGCGGCCGACGCACTCAGGCCCGGCGTGATGCCGGTGACGTGAAACCACTTCGCGCCGGCAAACACCTTCGCCCACGGCACGACGCCGGGCATGAGGCTGGCGATGGCAGCGTTCTTGCGATCGTAGAGCACGCTCGAGGCACGCGGGGCGGCGCCGAATTCGAGGAAGTAGAGGCCGACGCGATCGTCATTCGTCCAGACAACATGCTCGGTCGAGACGCCAGCTTCGCGTGCACGATTGGCGATCAATCGGCCGAGCGGATTGTTGGTCAACCGCGACACCCATGCGGACGTGCGTCCCAGGCGCGCCAGGCCGACCGCGGTGTTGAGTTCCGCGCCGCCGACCTTGAGATCGAGGCTTTGCGTTTGTTCCAGGCGCAAGAAATTTGGCGGGCTGAGGCGAATCATCGCTTCGCCAAAGGTGATGACGTCGAAAGACATGAAGGCTCCATCGCAGAGTTCGGAAAGAAGAATGAAGGTAGATTACTTCTGCACTCGGCACTCTGCAATCTGCAATCGAATAAAAAGAGCATCCCTCCCCAGGGGCAGGGAGGGATGCGGTGAACGGGTTTGGGGGAGTGGCGCTTGACGGGATGGTGAAGGGTCTGTTTCCGAAAGGGGAGGGAAAACCCAAGGCCCACGGGGGTTGGGCCTTGGGTCGCGGAACCTGGCAACTCACTGCGACGAACGTTGGCCTTGGGGGAAGGCCCTCTGTTCCGGGGGTGTTCATCGCTTTGTCTTGCCGTTGAAATAGGAAAGCAAGCGGCATGCCAATTCGCCAAAATATTTGTGGCGACTCAGGCAAATGGCTTCTATTCCCTGGTGAATATGGACTTATGCCTAGCGCAATAATTCATGACCGCGCCGACGTTGGCGTTGGACGCCTGGGAAAACTTTTCCGGTGGGTTGGTTTTTACAATTGAAATTGTAAGAATGGCATCAGAATCGTGCATTCGGACTCAAGTCAGGAGTGGCCAATGTTGACCGACCGTTTGACGCGTGACCTCTATACGGAGATTTGCCGAATCCCGCTTATCGACCCGCATTCGCACATAAACCCACACGCGGCCGCGGCGAAGTCGCTCGACGACATTCTCGGCTATCACTATTACACGGAGCTCGCGCATTCCGCAGGCATGAGCCAGGCGCCTTTGGCCGCTGACGTACCGCCGCGCGAACGGGTGCGTGCGATCTTGGGACATTTGGACAGCATCGACAATACGGCACAATATAGTTGGTTTCTTGAAATTGCGCAGACCTTCCTTGGCTTCAAAGGCGAACGTGTCACCGCTGCCGATTGCGATACCCTGTGTGATGCGGCCGAGCGTCTGATGGGGCAGTCGGACTGGGAAGATCAGGTGCTCCAGAGATCGCATGTCGAGAAGGTATTTTTGACCAATGATTTCGACGATCCGCTGGAAGGCTTTGACACCAATCGCTACGTCCCGTGTTTGCGGACGGACGATCTCGTTTTCCATCTCGACAAGCCGCCAATAAGGGAACGCCTGGCGCGGGCGACCGGTATCGACGCGGGGAACGCCGAGCAACTGCAAGATGCGATCGGGCATCTTTTCCAGCACTTCACGCAGCATGGCGCCAAAGCGTGCGCCATTTCGCTGCCTCCCGATTTTTCGCCTGCGCCGGTCTCCAACCTCGATCTGACGGTTGCCCTGGGCGAACTGATCGGGGGCAACGATGACGCCAACCAGCGCCGTACCTGCGCCAACGGCGTCTTCTGGATGCTTGCCGAGCATTGCCGGGAGTTTAGCTTGCCGTTTGATCTGATGATCGGCGTCAATCGGCGTGTCTATCGTACAGGCGTTTTTCAAGGGCAGGACCTCTTCGACCAACGGACGTCGCTCATTCAGTACGCGGAGTTGTTCAACGCTTTTCCGGAGGTGACGTTTCCGATCTCGGTGCTGACGAGTTCGCAGAATCAGGAGCTGGTCAGTTACAGCTGGATCTTCCCGAACGTCGTGACCAGCGGGCACTGGTGGTACTCGAACATCCCCGCCTACATTACGCATGACGCTCGCGCCCGTTTGCAGGCGGTGCCGAAGACGAAGCAGCTCGGCTACTATAGCGATGCGTACAAGCTGGAGTTCATCCTGCCGAAGTACAACATGTATCGCCGCATCCTCGCGCAAATCCTCGCCGACGATTTCGTGCGCCCCGGCGTCTATTCCGAAACGCAAGCGATTGCCCTGGCTCGGCTATTATTGCGTGAGAACAGTGAGCGAATCTTTTCGTAGAGAGAGCGGCCGCGCTTGCCGATTTGAGTGTGAAGAGAGGTAAGCGAGGCCGTCTGCCATAGGGAGGCGACACTTGAGAATCGCGGTCCTGCTCTCAGGCAACGGCATGACACTGCAGAATCTGCACGACCTCAGCGTCGCGGGGAAGCTGCCGGTCCAGATCGTGCTCGTCGTTGCCAACAAGCCGGACGCGTTCGGGCTCGAACGGGCCAAGAAGATAAACGTGCCCGCCCATGTGATTTCCCGGAAAGACGCAGGTTCGCTTGAAGAGTTCAGCCGACGTATTTTCGAGAAGTGCCGCGCGGCGAAGGTCGATCTTGTCGTCCTCGGCGGATTTCTGACACTCGTGCAAGTGCCTGACGACTTTCTTGGCCGTGTGATGAATATCCATCCGGCTTTGATCCCGGCGTTCTGCGGCAAGGGCTTCTATGGGCATCATGTTCATGAAGCGGTGCTGGAAGCGGGCGTGAAGGTGACGGGCTGCACCGTTCACTTCGCGGACAATCAATACGATCACGGGCCGATCATCTTGCAGCGACCGGTGCAGGTCCAGGAGGACGACACGCCCAAGACGCTGGCGGCGCGCGTGTTCGCGGAGGAATGTCGGGCGTACCCGGAGGCGATTCGATTGTTTGCGGAAGGTCGGCTAAAGATCGACGGGCGGCGCGTGTGCGTGCTGTAGCCTGCCCGCACCAATTACGGCGCGGAGCTCCGTGCCACATTGTGGTACGACGCTCCGCGTCGTGAATGATTGCGAAGTCTGCCAGCGGCTCAAGATTCGGCGAGCAGGGCCTCGACGGTGCGCTCGAGGTCGGCGCCGCGGAGGTGGGTGCTGCGCAGGACGCCCTTCTGGTCGATCACGTAGATGGAAGGCCAGGCCTCGACACGCCAGCGCCGATTGATGGGGTCGCTGGCGCCGGCCGTCTTTACGTTGGTCCACGTCATGCGTTCCGCGGCAATCATCGTCCTGGCCGCGTCGTGATCCTGATCGTTGTTGACGCTGATGAGCGTGAAGGGCTTGTCACGCAGGCGTTCGACCATCTCGCGCTCGTGCGGAATCATCTTGCGACAGGGCGGACAGTTCGTGGACCAGAAGACGACCACGACGACCTTGCCGCGCTGATCGCTCAGCTTGACGCGTTTACCGTCGAAATCCTCGCCGTCGAGTTCAGGCGCCGGTTTGCCGATGCGCGGCCCCGAGATGCGCGCGAACGGCCGGTCAGGGAGCTGGAGCCATTTCCATTGCGCGCAGCCCGACGTGAAGAGTAGAACGCTCAACAACACCGGCGCGAGTATGGCCGTCTTTGGCATCACATCGTCTCCAATCAGACCGATTCCGGCGGGAGAATAGCGAGGCGGCGGCGATCTGTCAGCGCCAAGATTAGGGGGGGCCTCTCAATTTTAGCGGGGGTTTGAATGCGGAATGAGCCACGGATCAAACACAGATGAAACACGGACAAGACGGGAAGGATAGGGGGCGGCATTCTGCTCTGCATTTTTCCTGTCCGTGTTTCATCTGTGTTTGATCCGTGGCTCATTTCCACTATTCACACATGGGAGATATTGTTGTGCCAAAATCGGGACGCCCCCCAAGAGGGCCGCCGATGCTCGAATTGTAAAGTTTACCAGCCTTCCGCCAGCACGCGTTTCGCCAGCCGACGCTGGGGTGCGCTGAGCGGGTAGGCGTGCAGATCTGCCGGGCGCACCCACGCGGCATTCGCATGGAGACCGGCACGCACGACGCCCCGGCGATGCGCGACGTCCAGACACGTCATCGTGATGCGAAATCGCGTCACGCTATGGCGAATAGCGGCGAACTCATCGGCGACGTCCCCCTCGATGCCGAGACCCTGCAATAGACGAAGACCGGCTGCCTTCGTTGATTCTCCGTCTTCCAGGGCATGATGCGGAAACTCCCACATCTTCGCCCAACGGCCTTGGTCGGGCCGCTGGACGATCAACAGCTTGCCGCGTTTGCGGACGACGACGGCGACCTCCTCAATTGCAATGATCCTGGGTGATTTCACGCGCATCGGGATTTCATGCTGCCGGTCTTGCAGGTGAGCCAGACAATGCCGTGATAATGGGCATGCCGAGCAATTCGGCCCGGTTGGCGTGCAGACAAGAGCGCCGAGTTCCATCATCGCCTGATTGAAAGCCCCCGCCAAGCGCGTCGGCACGAGCGACTCGGCCAAGCGCCAGAGTTGGTTGCGCGTGGCGGCTTCCTTCGGATTCTCGGCGAGGGCGAACAGCCGGCACAATACGCGTGCGCTGTTCGCTTCCAAGATCGGCAGCGACCGGTCGTAGGCTTGCGATAGGACCGCGTTGGTCGTATAGCGGCCGAAGCCCGGCAGTGTGCCTAGGTAAGCGGGATCGTCAGGAATCGTCGCGTGATTGTCGCGCACCAGCTGCCGGGCCGAACGCCAAAGATCGCGTGCCCGGCGATAGTAGCCCAGCCCTTCCCAAAGGCGCAAGACCGTTTGCTCATCGGCATGGGCCAAGTGCGCCAAGGACGGGAATCGTTGGAGAAAACGCTCGAAATAGGGACTGACGGTCACGACCTGGGTTTGCTGCAACATCACCTCGCTGATCCAGATCGCATAAGAATCGCGCGTGTCGCGCCAGGGCAACGCACGCGCGTTCCTGCGAAACCATGTCAGCAGTCGGCGGCGCACGGGGACGGGGTCGAGAGAATGGAGATGTGGAATGGATGCCATGCTTGGCAGTGTCCGAAGGGAATTGACGGCGTTCGTGGCGGCGAGATTTCGATCTTGTCAACTTGTCATCGTAGATCGACAACCCAGGAGTTTTGCCGCCACGTATATCGGAGACCTTCCCGAGCAATCCTTCCCATTATTGTTCGAGTGTGGTATTCTCGCGTTGGCCGGAGCGCATCCTTTCGATCAGCGCCTTGGCGGCGTCTTGGGCGGCACTGCCATTGGATTTGCTTTTGGGGAGCTTCGGTTTTCTTTCCTCGACCTTGACGGTGTCGGCCTCCTTCGGCGGCGCCGGTTCCTCCGTGGGTTTGAACATGGGAATGTCCATCACTGTCGAACCTTCGGGAATATGGTCATCGGCGGACTCCATCGCAGCCGTACCCTCGGGCGCTGCATCTTCCTCGGTCGACAAAAGCGAGGCTGCGGCGTCATCGTCCGTGCCGGCTGCGGTTTTCTGCACGGGCGGCGGTGTCGTTGCCGTCGATTTTTTCGGGGCCGGCACGCCTTCGATCACCACTTTGAAACTCAACGGTCCGACCTTCAAAACGTCGCCGTCGTGAAGCGGCACTTCGCCCTTGACCTGTTGATCGTTCACGAAGGTTCCGTTGGTGCTGTCGAAATCGCGCAGAAATACTTGGCCATTCTTTACGAGGACCGCGCAATGGCGCTTGCTGATCATGGCGCTGCCGGGACGGAGATTGCACTGAGGATCACGACCGATAATGAACTGAGCGACGTTGATAGGAAGCGTCTTGCCAGCCGAGTTGCCCACTGACATGACCATCAAACTGATTTTCATGATTCAACCTCAACATGCGGGAGGTTTCTTGGTGACGGGCCGATTGGGTGCAGGATTTCTCCATCCTGTGAGTCAACCCCAGCTCATTTCCTCATTTTAGCAGCGCCTCGGCTTGAATTTGGACGACATGACCGTCTGCTTGGGGACATTGAACTTTCATCCTATCGCAAACGTCTCGCATCCTCACTGCTGGTTTCGAGAAATTTGCATGGACATTTGGGGGGCGAACCCAACTTAGGTTTTATGTTATCACGGCTTCGCAAGGTCAGGCAATGGAAAAATTCCGAAAAAATGCCGCCCTGGTCACTCGCGCTGGGGTTACTGACAAGGCGGCATTGATCGGCATGCCTGCCGCAGGCTAGAACCATGCCTTCTTCTCGACAACATAGGTCTGATAGAACTCTTCATCGGTTTTCATGAGGTAGATGATGCCCTCGACCCAGCCGAGCAACCCGCAACCGCCGCATGTCAGGATCCTGATGATGCCGCCCGTGGTATCGCCGAGCATGAAACGGTGGACGCCCAAGTAGCCGAGCAAGATTCCACAAATTGCTACCGTGACCCTATTCGAGCCATTCTGCTGTTCAGCCATGTCCGTCCCTTCACTAAGGTGTGTTTTTGGAAGATATATGAAGTTGGAGTGAATTAATACGAAGTTCTTGAAGGCATTGCAAGCGAAAAATCGGTGGATTGCGCTCTTCCGGCAGTCTCGTCTGGTAAAATGTATCATCCCGAATCGCACCAAGACTCCCTGGCAAGCAAGCAGGTAACTCTGCTTCCTTCCACGCGCGGCTCGAGGCTACGGGCAGTTGGAAAGATACTCGTAGCCAATGCGACGCGGAGCGTCGCACCACATTGTGGCACGACGCTCCGCGTCGTGGATTTTTACGATTAATTCTGCTGCTCGCCTTGGCAAAAAAACGGCCTCGCGCGTCACTGCTTCCCTTGCTCGTCGTAGTACGCCTTGGCGGCTTCTTCCAGGCTGTTCAATTCCTTGGGCAACGGATAAGGCGGCGACGGCGGGAAATATTGCGGGAAGTGCTTCAAGTAATGAGGCGAGGGAAGCGTGAGGCCCGCCTCGCGCACCCAGGTTTGGCAGCCGCTTAGGAGCGACAGCGTGAGGGCAACGAACAAGACGAGGCGGCTCTTGTGCTTCATGTTATTCGCCTTTCTTGGCTATTCGCGAGCTTCGATGCGGAGTTGGCCCGCATCCTCGGCACGATCGGCTCTCTTTACCTCATCGGCACAGTTTGCCGAAACATTGAGCGAAATTTTGCCAAGGCGTGAAGATCGTCAAGGATGGACCGGCGTGCACGGTTTCTATACCAAATTGGGGTAAACCAATGTGCCGCGTGAGTTGGCCAATGCCGCCGGTCCGACATCCTTTACTCCTTCGCTGGCAAGAGCCGCACGACCCCTTGCCGGTGCGCGTGATCCGCGCTCCGGGGAGTAGCCGCGCGCCGCTGTGGTTCGAGCGGGATTCGCGCGGCCAAACGCAGGGGCACGATCGGCCATTCGATTTTTGCGCCAACGTGCAGGCGCTCGTGATGGACATTGCCATCCGCTGTCCCGATTTTCGGCATTTGCAAGTGCCGCGCATCCTCGTCACGGCATCGCAAGCGCGGGCCAGCTCGCTGCGCGGCTTGCAGGCGCGCGTCACGCCGCTGCGTTTCCCCGGCGGCGCATTGATCCGACAGCGACGCGGCGTCCCGTTTCAAATCCAACGTTATTTTCTGGGCGAACACGAGTACCTTTACCTGATGACGTTCAGTTTGCCGCGCTATCTCGATCAGGAATTCGACCAGAAGCTCGTGACGCTGTTTCACGAGTTGTATCACATGAGCCCTGCCTTCGACGGCGACCTGCGCCGGCACGAAGGACGTTACGCAATACACACGCATAGCCAGCGCGACTATGATGAACGCATGGTCGAGTACGCTCGCGCCTATTTGGCCGCCCGACCCGAGCCGGCGTTGTACGGCTTCCTGCGCATGAACTTCGCACAGCTCGAAGAACGGCACGGCGCGATCACGGGCATCGTCGTACCCCGGCCCAAGATGATCCCCGTTTAGCGTTCGCGTGGCAGCGCCAGGCCGATGGTGCTTCATCGTCAGCGCTCAATCGCAAGCGGCAAATTCTTTGATGAACCCGTTCAATCCCCTGCCCTTGCTCGGCAATCCACACGTGCAGACGATCCTCGGCAATCTGCTAACCGGCGTCCCGCATCCGTCGCGCTCCAAACGGAGCGCCGTGGCGTTGCCCGACGGCGACCGCATCGCCCTGCACGAGACTCCGCCGCGCCGAGCGACGAGGAACAACCATGCGCCAATCGCTCTCCTGGTGCACGGCCTGGGCGGGTCACATCGCTCGGCGTACATGCTACGGACGACGCAACGGCTGAGTGGCCTGGGCTGGCGCGTCGTCCGCATGGACCTGCGCGGCGCAGGCGTGGGCATCCGCCTGGCAAGACGTTTTTACAACGCGGCCTGTACCGCCGACCTGCACGCCGTCATCGAATATCTGCTCAACGCATTTCCCGATGCGCAGTTGTCGGTGGTCGCCTTTTCGCTGGGAGGCAACATCGCCCTGAAATACGCGGGCGAATACGCGGATCGACTCCCCCTGCGTCTGCGCGGCGTCGCCGTCCTCGCGCCGCCGATCGATCTGGTGCGCTGTTCGGAGTTGATCGCGCGCTATCCGTTTTATGATGCGTTTTTCGTTCGCCATTTGACACATCAGGTGGCGGAGCATCAGCGCTACTTTCCCGATGTGCCGAAGGTCGTCTTCCCACGTCGCATGCTCCTGCGCGATTTCGACGAAGTGTACACGGCGCCGCGCTGGGGCTTCGCCAGCGCGCTCGACTACTATCGCCGGGCGTCGTCGTTGCCATGGGTCGAGTCAATTCGTGTGCCGACATTTATCCTGGCGGCCCGGGACGATCCGTTCGTGGCGGTCGCGCCTTTCGAGGAGTTGCGGCCGCCCGAGTGCGTCCGCTTGCAAATCGTGGAGCAAGGTGGACACATGGGTTTTCTGGGCCCGGACGGCATGGGCGGCATCCGCTGGGCCGAGACGCAGGTGATCGACTGGCTTGGTCAACATTGAGCGCGTACACATTCGCTTGCGGTCTTGCGCACTGGGCAGCGCCAAGAAACTAAAAAGATTCTGTTGCTGATGCCTCGATCTGCTGGAATAATAGGTGTTCTGTCGCCCCCCGTTTTCTAGGTAGCCTTGCATGAAATCTGCGAAAAAATCGACCGCCATATCCACGAAACCTCTCCCGCCGGCGACAGTCCCGCTTTCGCCGCGGCAAGTCGCCCTGCGCAAGTTGTACCGCGTACTGACCATCAGTGGCATCATCGTCGGTACGCTTGCCGTTATCTGGGGCGTCACGTTTGGTAGTGATTGGCTGCTTCATCCCCAACGGAACCGATGGTCGCTCCCCAAGGACTTCGAATTCCGTGAGCCGGTGCTCAATCCCACCACTCCGCCCGGAGCGGCGCCGGAAGGCATGGTGTGGGTCCGCGGCGGTGAATTCTACATGGGCGTCGATTGGCAGACGTTCCCTGGCAAAGGCATGAACGATATTGATGACGCGGCACGCATTCATCTCGTATATGTGGATGGGTTCTGGATGGACAAGCACGAAGTGACCAACACCCAGTTTGCGAAGTTCGTCGAGCAAACAGGCTTCGTGACCGAGGCGGAACGGACGCCGAAGCCATCGCAATTTCGCGACGCGGCGCCCGAACGCTTGAAGCCGTTCTCGATCTTGTTTCGCAAACCCGGGCCATTCGAACAGATCGATCTGCGCGATCCCTATAGCTGGTGGCAGGAAGAATACGGCGCGAGCTGGAAGCACCCCGAAGGACCGGGCAGTTCAATCAAGGGACGCGAGAACCATCCGGTCGTGCATGTCTGTTTCACGGACGCCGTCGCGTATTGCCGTTGGGCCGGCAAACGGCTGCCGACCGAGGCGGAGTGGGAATTCGCCGCGCGCGGCGGGCTCAATCGCAAAATCTATCCTTGGGGCGATGAGCTCAAGGACAACGGCAAGTGGATGTGCAATGCCTGGCAAGGGAAGTTCCCCAGCGAAAACACCAGGGAGGACGGCTTCGAAGGCATCGCTCCGGTCGGCGTGTTTCAGCCCAACGGATACGGGCTTTACGACATGGCCGGCAACGTCTGGGAATGGTGCGCCGACTGGTATCACGACGAATACTACGAGGAAATCGCCGAAGCCAACCCGCTCAAGGCCGTCCGCAATCCCCAAGGCCCCGAATTTAGTTTCGATCCAAACGAGCGAGAACTTCACAAACGCGTCCAGCGCGGCGGATCGTTTCTCTGCGCCGAGAACTACTGCACGCGCTACGTCGCCGGCACGCGCGGCAAAGGCGAAGTCACCAGCGCCGCGAACCACATCGGTTTCCGTTGCGTAAAATAACCCCAATTGATTTCGTTTAGCGCTCGCATGGCGCTATTCGAGGGCCAAGCTGCAAGCGGCGGGGAGTTCACCATGACCAGCGTTCGCGACTTCGGCGCCCGCGGCGACGGTAAGACCGATGACGCCCAGGCCATCCAGCACGCCATCCAAAAAGGCGACGGCAACCTTCACTTTCCGCGCGGCGACTACCTCATCTCGCGCTCGATCCAGATCCCGCTGCAAATGCACGGCCGGCTTTCGATCGACGGCGCCATCGGGACGGCGCGCATCCTGATGAACGGCGCCGGGCCGGCGCTCAACCTCATCGGCTCGCATCGCCGCACCGCCGAGCCGACGCACTTCATGGACGAGCAATGGCGTCGCGAACGCATGCCGATCGTGCAGGGCCTCGAAATCGTCGGCCAGCACGCCCAGGCCGACGGCATCCGCGTTGAAGGCGTCATGCAGCCGACGCTGCACCAACTGCTCATTCGCAAGTGCCGGCACGGCATCCACCTCAACAACCGCGACCGCAATGTGCTGATCTCCGATTGCCATATCTACGACAATTCCGGTATCGGTGTTTTTCTCGATGCGGTCAATTTGCACCAGATCAACATCCACGGCAATCACATCAGCTACTGCAAGCAAGGCGGCTTGAAGATCGTGGCTTCCGAGATTCGCAACATCCAGATCTGCTCAAACGACATTGAGTACAACTACGACGCCAAGCTCGAAGGCTGCGCCGACGTCTGCTTCGATTGCCGTGACGGCACGGTACGCGAAGGCACGCTCGTCGGCAATACCGTGCAAGCACGCGAAAGCCCCGGCGGCGCCAATGTGCGTTTCCTTGGCGCCAAGGATCACCCCAACGCCATCGGTCTCTTCACCATCAGCGGCAACCTCATCGGCAGCCAGGCCCGTGCCCTCGATCTGCACGCCTGCCGGGCCGTGGTCATCACCGGCAACAGCATCTACAGCGGCTATCGCCATGCCATCTGGGCCGAAAACAGCGAGCATCTCGTCATCGGCGCCAACACCATCGATCATAACCCCGAATACCGCGGCAACTCGACCGACCAGATCGTCATTCGCAATTGCCGCAACGTGTCGATGACCGGCCTGATCTTGCAGCACAGCCGCGCCGCCAACGATCCGGTGACGAGCAGCATCGAGATGCGCGGCTGCCAGAACATGAACATCGTCGGCGTGCAAATTTTGGGCGCGCGTGTACGCGGCATCGCCCTGGAGAACTGCCAGGTGGTGCGCATCGCTGACAGCACGATTCGTGGCACGGTTGACGACAAGACCTATCGCGCCGCGTTGACGGTGGATGGGCAGTGTTCGCAGGTGATGGTCGTCAATAATTTTCTCGGCCGCGGTTCGGACGGCGCCTTCGAGTTGCCGCGCGAGCGAGGCACGGCGGCGGGCAACGTCATGCTCGGCGGCCCGACAGGAGCCTAAGTCGAGTCAGTTGCATGCAACACAGGAGTGAAAATGGCTCGCCGCTGGGCAATTCTGCAAGTCTGCGTCTTGGTCGCCCTCGTGCTCTATGGCGTGTACGCGTCCATCTGTTTGGGCGACAATCGATACATGCAGATTGCCGTGCCGGATGATGACTACTTCCGCGGCATTGTCACGCGTGTGCGCAACGGTGACAACTACTACGACGTGACGGCGGAGTCCCTACCGCAGAGTCGTTCTCTCTTCAACTTTCGCTTCCCGACCTATGCCTGGCTCTTCGCTCTGGCGCCAAATGACGAGTGCATCCGCTGGACTTTTTTCGGTCTATCGTTGCTGGTTGCCCTGGCGTCCATTCAGGTACTCCTGTCCGAGCATTCCCGGTGGGCGCAGGCGCTGGCATTGACCTGGATCATGGGCGCGACATTCGCCTGGTGCTCTTACGGCGACGCTCACCTGACCACCGAACCCTGGGTCGGCTTGCTCCTACTTGCGTCCATCACGGCGTACGCGGCGGATCGCTGGGTGCTGGGCGCCTGCCTCGGCTTGAGCGCATTGGCATTGCGGGAGTTGGCGTTGCCGTACCTCTTCGTGTCGGCAGTTTTCGCCTGGAAAGAGAAACGCTGGCGTGAAGTTGTGTTCTGGGGCCTGGCGCTGACGGCATTCGTTATCGCCTTGCAATGGCACGCCTGGGAAGTCAAAGCGCGCGCCGAGCTCGTCGAATCGACGCGCCTGGAACAGTGGCTGCGCATGCCCGGCTATCCCTTCGTGCTGGAAACGGCGAGGATGTGCATTTTTTTGTGGTTGCTGCCGGTTTGGGTTTCCGCCCTGGTCATTCCTTTTTCCTGGCTGGGGTTATGGGCGTGGAAAACACCCGCCGGCCGACGCATGGGCGCGACCGTGTGCTGCTTTAGCGTGGCGTTCTTAGTGGTGCGCGGCGGTGGCTACTGGGGCCTCATGTACTGCCCAATGCTGGGCTTCGGCCTGGCCAACATCCCCGCCGGCATCCGCGAACTCGTGCACGCCATCATGCCGAGGCCGAACCTAGATGCCGCGAACACCGCGGCGCCTCCGACAGCGGAGCGTTCCGAGACGGAGGTGCGTGGGGCCTCTGAATGATTGTCACGTGACCGTCGTCAATCGACCTTCCGCAAGAGAAGCTCCTGAAACAGTCCCCGATAGCGCGTTTGCAAGAATTCCTGCAACGCGCGCCGCTCCTTCTCGTCTTCCGCGCGTGCCTTGTCGAGCGGCCCTCCCATTGGCGTGCCGGGACGCTTGTAGCCGATGTCGGTAAGCCAGGCCAGGCCGATCTTTTTTTGCCGATCCTCGATTCGTTTGACGAGTTTGTCGGTGTCAGTGAATAGCCGCAGGTTCTTGAAGCGAGCGATGGAGATTCCCTTGCCGAACTCCACGTGCGTTGCCGTGCCGACGACCTTATCCTCCGCAACGACCTGGTACATTCCCGCGGGCGCTCCGGTCACGATCAGCGGGAACCGATTGAATTCGTCGTCATATGGCACGACCGTTTGCAACCGTTTGTCCCAGCGTGGATCGGTCGGCATGGGCATCTTGCCGAAGAATCGCATCCGCAGCGAGTCCTTCATCACTTCAAAGGCGCCTCCTTTGCCCTTGACGGCCTTACCCGCGGCGAACTGGATCTCGATGCGATCCACCTCCGCAGGCGCCTTCAATTCGCGCAGGATCTCGAATGCGATCACGGCATGCCCCGTCGGGTTCGGATGGATACCGTCGTCGGAGACCTTGTACATCGGCTCCGTGATGCGCATCGCCTTCAAGAAGCGATGTACGGCGGCGTGCGCATCAATGACGATGTAGCTCTTCTTACGCCATTCGAGCAAGTAATCCGAGTAGCGGCGTAGCACCTCGTCGTAATTTTCGTAAGGCTTCATGTAGCTGTATTTCGGGGCGCCGGCCGGCAACAAGTTGTTCTTGACTGGCAGCGGGTCGAACGGGGCCGGCGTCATCAGGATCGCCTTGGCGCCGGCCTTCTCGATCTTGGCGACCAGCTTTTCAGTGCCGTCCTTATACTTCGCCAGACGTTCATCGCTGAATGGATAGTAGATGCCGTCGTTCATCCCGTAGCAAATGAAGACGACGTCAGGCTTGATTTTCGCGAGGGCACGCTCGACGCGCTCGTGCACGTCGGGGCGCGGATAGGGATGGTCCGGCTCCGATAGGCCCGACAGCGTTTCGCTCGGCAGGCCCAGATTGAGCAATTCCCACGGTTCGTCCGGAAAGCGCGTGCGCAGATAGCCTTCGACGTAGGTGATGTACAATCCCGAAAACGTGTTGGAGTCGCCGAGAAAGAGGATCTTGTGCTGCTTCGCCTGCATCAGTTTATGCAGGTCGGCACGCGCCGGTTGCGCCGGGATCATGGTACAAATGCAGACAACGATGGCTCCGAGCACAAAGCGAAAGCGGTACATGTTTTTCTCCCTGTTTCGATGACGATGTCAATGCGCTTGCAGATGGGCTTCCAGAAACCACAGGCTCTTATCGAGGTCGCGGACGATCTGCGTGAAGAGGTCCGCCGTCGCCGCGTCGCCCAGAGAAGTCGCGGCGTCGATGGCGGCGCGCGAGGTGGTTGCGAGCGCGGCGAAACGGTCGGCAAGGGCGGCGACGTGATCCAGACCGCGAAGCGCATCGCCGGGGTATTCAGGCAGACGTGAACGCTGCGCCGCCTGCCGGGCCGTCCCCTCGGCAACGCCGCCCAGCGCGGTAACGCGCTCGGCCAAGTCGTCGATGGCGTTCCCCAACTCCAATGCGAACTTGTCGAACAACTCGTGCAGGGCGATGAAGGCCGGCCCCTTCACATTCCAGTGGGCCTGCTTGACCTGGCTGTGCAAATCAAACGTGTCGGCAAGTTGCTGATTGAGCAGGTCAATAGTGATCGCACGTTTCTCCTGCGTGATATCGATGCGGATCGCGAAACTTTTCATGGGATGCTCCTTTTTCACGTCGGTGTTGATTGCCTACACCTGCTTTTCGCGCGTCAATTCCATTGGCGGCGGAAAATTCGGCAAGCTGGAAGAAATCTCGCGCGTTTATTGCGCAAGCTCTGTTGTGAATCGCGTCTGATTGTTAGACAATATCGTAGGAATTGGGTTCTTCTGAAAGGTGCAAATATGTTCACTAATCGCGCCGCAATGTTGTGGATTTGCTCGATTCTGCTGATCGCCTGCGTCATCAATCCGAGTGGCGCACAACCAATCAAGGGTAAGAAGAGTAATCCGAACACGGCGCAGCCCGCTGAGCAGAAGGCCCTCCCTCAAACGCCGAAGTCGAAGGGGAATGTTGATAGCAATTTGGAGCGGCTTCAGACCAACATGAACTCCAAGGCGATTATTGACGCCGCCGTCGCGGATCGGATCCAACCGAATCCGTTCCTGAACACCAATCCGTTCAATAATCCACTGATGCCGCAGAATCCGTTTCAGCAACAAAATCCTTTTCAGCAACCGAATCCGTTCCAGGCGCAAAATCCATGGCAGCCGCAGATTCCCTACCAGACGAATCCATGGCAGCAGCCGAATCCTTTCCAGTCGAACCCGTATCAGATGAATCCGTTTCAGAACAACCCTTACGCGATCAACCCTTTCCAGACCAACCCGTACCAGATGAATCCGTTTCAGAACAACCCTTACGCGATCAACCCTTTCCAGACCAACCCGTACCAGATGAATCCGTACCAAATGAACCCCTATCAATTGAATCCGTTCCAGATCAATCCCTGGCAGCAGGTTCAGCCGATGCGTAATTTGCAACCCGGCGTCTTCAACGGTCCGGGGGTCTTCGGGCCTGGCTTCTGAGCGATCATTCGAGACAGCGAATAAACGCGGGCGACCTCTCACGGTTGCTCGCGTTTTTTTGGACTAATTCGCCGCTTGCGGCTACTCTTCTTCGTCAACCGCCATCTTCGCCTTGCTGACGATCTGCACTTGCACATTGGCCGGCACGATGTCGTAGTGGCTGAATTCCATCGTGTAACTCCCCTGCCCTTGCGTGATGCTGCCGAGTTGGGCGGCGTAGCGCGTCATTTCCGCGAGCGGCGCGATCGCCTTGATGACCGCGAGATCGCCCGGCAAGCTGTCCTGATCCTCGACGCGGGCGCGCTTGCCGTTTAGATCCTTCAAGATGTCGCCTGTGTACTTCGTCGGCAGCGTCACCTCCAAATGAACGATCGGCTCTAGCAGCACGGGCCGCGCTTCGCGGAACGCCTTCTTGAAGCACATGCGCGCGGCGGTTTTGAACGCGGCTTCGGAGCTGTCTACGTCGTGATACTTGCCGAAATGCACCTCGACGGCGACATCCTGCATGCGATAGCCCGCGAGCGCGCCCTGATCGAGCACTTCCTTGCAGCCTTTCTCGATCGCCGGGATGAACTGGTTCGGGATCGAGCCGCCGACGATGTGGTCGATGAACGCGAAGTTGTAGTGCGGTTCGTAATGGGCGGAACGCATTTTCTCGAAGCGGGATTTGTTGGCGAACTTTTCCAGCAACTCCTCTTCCGACTTGATGTGGAGGTCCTTGAGCGGATAGACGCGGAAGTGAACCTTGCCGTATTGCCCACGTCCGCCCGACTGTTTCTTGTGCTGATACTCCGCGTCGGCGGTCGAGGTCAGCGTTTCGCGGTAGGCGATCTTCGGTTCGTGCGTGATGATTTCCAGGTCGTAGCGCGCTTTGAGGCGTTTTTGCACGATGTCGAGGTGGATCTGGCTGGTGCCGGTGATGACGAGCTCCTTGGTCTGCGTGTCGCGCGTGACCTTGAAGGTCGGGTCCTCGTCGGCGATCTTGTTCAAGCTGCCGGAGATCTTCTGTTCGTCGCCGCGCGCCTTGGGCTCGACGGCAAGGCCGAACATCGGCATCGGAAAGCTCGGCGCGGGGAGCTTGGGGGCGTTGGTGTTCAGCGCGACCGTGTCGCCGATGTGCAGGTCTTCGACCTTGGCGACGGCGATGATGTCGCCGGGGACCGCTTCGGTCATCGGCTTTGTCGTCTTGCCCTGGGCGAGAAGCAAGCCGCTGGAGCGGCCGCCGCGCCCGGAGCGCAGGGTGATGATCGGCTGTTCCGGCGTGAGCTTGCCGGACAGGACACGGAAATAGCTGAGTGTGCCGACGAACTTGTCGGAAATGGTCTTGAATACTTGGCCGACGAATTCGCCCGTCTCGTTTGGCTCGATCTCGATCGTCGTCGCCTTGTCGCCGGCCCCCTTGGTTCCCTTGCGCTTGACGGCGGATTTGGGCGTCGGTGAAAACTTGATGATTGCCTCGAGCAGTTCCGCGACACCCAGATCCTTGTCGCGCTTCGACGCGGTGCACAGGATCGGAATCACGTTGCCAGCGGCGAGAGCTTTCGGCAATGCGGCGGTCAACTCGTCGGCCGAAAGGTCGCCTTCGCCGAGGTATTTCTCCATCAAGCCTTCATCGACCTCGACGATGCTGTCGATGAGTTGCGCACGCTGGGCGGCCAGATCGACGGCGCAGCCCGCTGACGGCGTCGCCGGCGGATTGAGCACGCTGACGACGCCGGAAAAATTTGGCCCCACGTTGAGCGGCGCGTTGAACAGCACGCACGCTTGGCCGAAGGTGTCGCGGATGCCCTTGAGCAAATCGTCGAAGTGGATGTTCTCGGAGTCGAGCTTGTTGATGACGATCATGCGCGCCTGGCCGCGTTTGCCCGCCTCGTTGAACATGCGGCGCGTGTTGACCTGGATGCCGGCGGTCGCGGAGATGACGATGATCGCGGTATCGACGGCGTTGAGGCCGCACAGCGCCTGGCCGACGAAATCGGGCTTGCCGGGCGTGTCGATCAAGTAGACGCGCTTGCCCTGATAGTCGAGGTGCAGGAGGCTCGAATCGATCGAGTACTTGTGCTTTTTTTCTTCCTCGTCGAAATCGGAGACGCTCGATCCGTCCTCCGGACTGCCGCGGCGTTCGACTACTTTTGCCTTGAAGAGAAGCGCATCGGCCAGAGAGGTCTTGCCGGTGACTTCGTGCCCAACTAGGGCGACGCTGTGGATGTCGTCAACTCTATGTGACATAGGTGCTCCGGAAAGGTCGGCGCTTACGGCTTAGCGTTCGCAAGGCTCCGTGCGGGGCCTAAGCCGCCAGCGGAAAAGAAGTATTATGCGCGATGTCCGCGCGAGATGCATTCTATTTTCCAGAAACCTGCGCAATAACTTCGCGCAGACTTATTTGTCCTTCGTAGAGCGCCCGGCCGATAATCGCCCCTGAGAGTCCAGCTTCCATCAACCGCCTGGCGTCGTCCAGCGTGGTGACGCCCCCTGACGCGATCACGGGCAACGGCACGGCGTCAGCCATCTCTTGCATCGCCGTGACGTTGGCCCCTTGCATCATGCCGTCACGGCTGATGTCGGTGTAGATGAGCGCGGACAGCGGCGGCCGGGCACATTGCTTCGCCAGATCGAGCGCGCCGATTTCCGACACGTCGAGCCAGCCTTGCGTCGCGACTTTGCCGGCCTTGGCGTCGATGCCCAGGACAATGCGGCCCGGAAACTGCTGCGTCATTAGCGCGAGCCACTTGGGCGATTGCAGCGCCTTGGTACCCAAGATGACGCGAGTGACGCCCCAGCTGAGCGCCTCCTTGATGTCGTCTTCGCTGCGCAGCCCGCCGCCGAGCTGGCACGACACGCCGCACGCCTTGACGATGGCGCGCACGCTGCCGCCATTGACGGGGCGGCCTTCTTTGGCGCCGTCGAGATCGACGAGATGCAGATACGTCGCGCCTTCAGACACCCAGCGTTCCGCCATGGCGGCGGGATCGGCGCCGAAGACCGTTTCCTGGGCGTAGTCGCCTTGCTTGAGACGGACGCATTTGCCGTCGCGCAGGTCGATGGCGGGGTAGATTTGCATACTCGGTCCTATTTGCCGTTTGCCATTTAGCGTTCGCGTGGCGCCATGCGGACGCTAAACGGCTTTCACCATTCCGAAAATTGCCGCAACATCGCCAGCCCCACCTTTTGGCTCTTCTCTGGATGGAACTGCGTCGCCACCACGTTGTCGCGCCAGATCGCCGATGTGAACGGGGTCGGATAGTCCGTCTCCGTCGCGATGATGCCGTCGTCCTTCGGCTTTACGTAAAACGAATGCACGAAGTACACCGAATCGCCCGGCAGAGCGCGGAAGATCGGCGCCCGGCGGCGGATACGAAGCTGATTCCAGCCCATGTGCGGCACCTTCAAGCCAGGTATCGCGCCAAAACGCACGACCTCGCCGGGAAAAATGTCGAGCCCTTGATGCACGCCGTCTTCGTAGCTCGTCGTGAACAGCAATTCCAGCCCCAGGCAAATACCGAGAAACGGTTTGCCACGCTCGATGTGTTCCTTGATCGGCGCGACGAAGTCGGCCTCGCGCAATCGGGCGATGGCGTCGCGAAAGGCGCCGACGCCGGGCAGAACCAGCTTGTCGGCCGCGGTGATGCGATTGGGATCGTCGGAAATGATCGCGGCGGCGCCGACCTTCTCGAACGCTTTCTGCACGCTGCGCAGGTTCGCCATGCCATAATCGAGAATGAGGATCGGTTTCACGTCGTTTCCTTTTTCGCCGCTTGCGGCTTAGCGGTCGCGTGGCGACGCGCGAACGCCAAGCCGCAAGCGGCTATTTGTTGCCGTGAATGACACGAAGGAGGAAGCTCATGATGAACAACATCGCGCCGCAAAAGACGACGACCCAGAATAGGATGAACTCGTTGAACAGGAACTCGCGCAAGGGGTCGCTGATTTGTCCCCAGGCGAGGCACGTTCCCATCACGCTTAACGATAGCGCGGGCCCGAACGGAAGCGAGTTGTCTCTGCGGATCGCCAATTGAATGATACCAAACAGGAGCGCCGGGAACACACTGAGAAAAAACGCGACCACGACGAGTTGCCAGCCGAGAAAGGCGCCCGCCATCATCATGAGATCGGCATCGCCCAGACCGAGGGCGTCCTTGCCGAGCCCCGCGCTGAAGACGAAACCGATGCCGCGCAAGAGCAGCGTGCCGACGAGCGCGCCGACGACGCCGGTGACGAGGCCGGTCTGCACGTTGCCGCCCTGCGCGCACCAGGCAGGCAGCGGCTCCCAAAAGGGCCAGGTCTGGGCGCCCAGCGGCAATGCGATGGGAGCAGGGGAAATCTGCGCCACCGCATGCGGGAACGGCCAGGGCATGAACGCCGAACCGACCAGGCCGACCAGCGTCCCCGTCAACGTCAGTTGCAGGGGAATCTCGCGGCTCCTGAGATCACACACGGTCGCAACCATCAGGAACGCGAACAAGAGCGCATGCCACGCGAAGCCGCAGAATGACTCCAAGGGAAAAAGGAACAACCGAAACTCAGGATTCTGATCTCCAGGCCAAGTGTGGATGTTTTCGACAATTTCGATCCAAAACAAGCCGACGAATCCGAGAGCCGTGGCGAGTTCAACGAACATGTAGCCGACCGAATAACGCTGGCTGCATGTTCGGCAGCGGCCGCGCAGAATGAGGTAGCTGAGAATCGGGATGTTGTCGTACCAGCAAATCGGCTGAAGACAGTTGCCGCAGCGCGAACTGGGCCAGAGGAGGCTCTTTTCGAGAGGCAGCCGCGCGACGGCGACGTTGAGAAAGCTGCCAACCGAGGCGCCGGTCAGGAACACAAGGATCAAACAGAACGCGAGCACCATGCTGGCAGTATATGGACTTCATTCGGCCCATTGGCGCGAGATGGAAATCCGTCAAGAAAAGAGGAACGAAAATCCCGGTGGGGGGATTGCCGTTCCTCGGTGGTTATCAATCAGGCCAATTCGGATCGGTGCGGTCTAGTAACGGCCATAGGGGTAGACGGGTACGGGCGCATATGGCCTGGGCGCATACACTGGCGCGTGGACGTACACCGGAGGCGCATAGGGCGCATACACAGGCGCGTAAACGTACACCGGAGACGCATAAGGCGCATACACAGGCGCGTGGACGTACACCGGAGACACATAAGGCGCATACACAGGCGCGGGGACATACACTGGCGTGGGCGCGTAGACACCCGGATTCTGCGGGCGATACTGGGCCTGCGTGTAACCATGAGCCAACAGAAGAACCGCCAGGCTCAACGCCAAAACTTGGGGACGCATGTCTCTCTCCCTGGGATTAGAGGAAGTGGGGTGATGGGCAAGAATTGCAACGGGGCATTCTCGCCAATATGCACCATTAAACTAAGGTATTTGGGAAGTATAGGATAAATAAACAAGAAGAGCAACGAGTGTGGCCTTGCAGGCAAGCAAGTAACCAACCTATCGTGTCAGGCATATTGGGTCGGCGGTCGGCAGCAAGACCGGGCTCTTTCCGCCAAAACGCCGGCATTCCGAAGTTTGTAGACGAGCGCTAAACGGGCCTTGAGCAGTACCACGCACCGATCGCTTCCGCAATTTGTTCCGGCGTTTGTGTCGCGTCGATCGTCAGGTTTTGCGCCGCTTCGTACAACGGCGTGCGGGCTGTCAGTAGCGCCTCGATTTCCGTGAAGCCGCCTTGCGCCAGAGCGGGGCGCTGTTCGTTGGTCGCGGGATCGGCTTGCAGGCGTTGCCAGAGCACGTTGGCCGGCGCTTGCAGCCAGACGACGGGGCCGAGCTTCAAGCGGTCGCGATTGTCATCGCGCAATATCACGCCGCCGCCGGTTGCGATGACGCAGCCGTCGTAGCCGCATAGCTCTTCGAGAATCGCCGCTTCCTTGTCGCGAAAGCTCGCCTCGCCTTCCTCCGCGAAGATCTCCTTGATGGTGCGGCCCCAGCGATCTTCGAGGACCGCGTCGGCGTCAGCCCAGATCCAGCCGAGCTTGTCCGCTAAAAGTTGCGCCACCGTCGTCTTGCCGGCGCCGCGATAGCCGATGAGGAACAGCAAGCGCGGCGGCGCCTCTTCGTTAGCTGGACGCGTAAGCGACGGATGCTCACTTCCGTCGCTTGCGTGTCCGACTAACTCGGCTTCCCGGGCTTGCACCGGCGAGAGCGCCTTGCGCACAAGCGTCGCCATCAATTCGAGCGGCGGCGGCTGTCCCGTGAACATCTGAAACTGCAACCCCGCTTGCCGCACGAACATATCGACGCCGGTCAAGGTGTGGCAGCCGCGTTCGCGTGCCTCGCGGATCAGCATCGTCGTTTCCGGCGTATAGATGGTGTCAAAAACCATCATGTCGGCCTTGAGCGAGCTATGATGGATGGGCGATTCGTCCACGTTGGGGTGCATGCCAATTGACGTGCAGTTGATGATCGTGTCGCATTCCATGCAATGACGCGCGGCCCAATCGACGAAGCGGGCGCCGGTTTCCAGCGCGAGCACCAGGCCGCGTTCCGGCGTGCGATTGGTGACGACAAACTTGATGCCTTCTTGCTTGAGCCCATGTGCGATGGCCCGCGCCACGCCGCCGGCGCCCAGGACCAGCACGGACCGTGACGACAGCGGCGCCGGTTGATTGTCCGGTCCCGGCGGCAAATGGGCGTGCAGCGACTCGATGGCGGCCCGCGCGTCGGTGTTCGCGGCCCGAAAGCCGATCGCGGTCGCCAACAGTGTATTCGCCGCTCCCATCGACGCGACCGATTCGTCCTTGTCCTCGGCGAGCTTGGCGGCGGCTTCTTTCTGCGGAATCGTCACGCTGTAGGCGGACACGGGAATTTCACGGAAGCCCTGCACGAACGCCGGCAGTTCGCCGCGCGGCACACGGAACGGCAGATAGACCGCGTTGATGCCGAGTTCGCGCAAGGCGGCGTTGTGGATCAGCGGGCTGAGGCTATGGCCGATCGGATCGCCGATGACTCCGAATATTTTCGTTTCCGGCTTGATGTCCTCGACGCGGTAGATCTGTTGCAGTTCCTTGAACGATAGGATGCCCGGCGCGATCTGCCGTTCCTTGTTGAACGCTCCGTAGGTGTACGGCATACCCTGCCGCAGGCCGAGCACGCGCGTGCAGGTGCCAAGGTCGCCCATGCAAAGAGCGACGGTGGGTTTCGGCGGGTTCTTCAAGAGAGACAGCACGCGCAGATTGTCCGCGACTTGCTGTCCGGTCACGGCGATCTTGACGATGTCGGCGTCTTTCTCGCACATCTGCTTGTGAATCAACTCTAGGTTTTCCGGCATCCCTTGCAAGTTGTGATAGCTGACGATGCGCTGGACGTTGCCGAAGCGCGGGATCTGGTCGATGATGTCGATTTCAAGATCGACGTAATCAAAGCCCGCGACGATGGCGTGACGAATTAAACGCAGGCGCTGCTCTTCGGTGCCGGCCCAGCGGCCGCCGTCAACGGGCCGACGGAAGGTGGCGATGATCGGACACGGGCGATTTTCCAGCAGGCGTTTGAAGTCGGGAATCTTGCTGAGGAAGTCGAGACGCAGTTCGATCAGCCTGGCGCCTTGCTTGGCCGCTTCTTGAATTTCCGCCTGCATCATGCGATGGCGCGTGCGGCCAATGACGACGCAGATGACAGGACCGGTGAGCGTTGACATGGCTTGCCTCGGCACGAGATCGCAGACATCACGTCCTGCGTGACGGTTCCTCACGCGGAGCGTGAGGTCTACGATCTAATCTGACCTGCTAGACCCGCGCTTGTAGACGTCGATCCGACGTCGTGTAGTTGACGGTGATAACATACAGCGCGATCAGTGCCGCGGTCACGAGGATGCCGACGAGAATGCCAAGCTCCACTGCCAGGTGGATCGCGTCCGGCAATTCCAGGCGTATCACGAATACGCTGAGGAGCGCCGCCGACCCGCCGCCGCCGAGGCTGAGAATCGTGTGCATGATGGAATGGACGCTCAACGGGCTGATGCGCGAGACGCGGCCAATCGGCAAACCCAAGAGGGCGTTCATCTTCGCGACTTCGTAAATCAGGCCGACGCGGGTGCGGATCGAGAGAAACGCCATGAAAACGGCGAGGATCGTTAACGTCGCGAACGTGATCGGCAAGCACCAGCGCTGGATCTCGTCGATCGGAATGATCAACTCGCCGCGCGGGTTTGCGTGAAAGATCGCCCCCGATGCCGTCAGGAGCAAGGAAGCAACCGCCAAGTAGATGCCGACGGCACGATTACGATCCGTGACGAGTTGATGGATCGTGCGGCTCGAATGCAGGTAACGCATGCCGGGGGTTACTTCCGACGGCGCGGGCAGCAAGCCGGCCGCAGTTTCTTCGCCGATCATCTCGATCGCATCGACGACCTTCTCGGAGAAGCCTTCACCCTCCTTCACGTCGAGGCTATCAAGCGACCCCTTGTGTGCGTCCGGCAACTGCACGACGATGGCCCGCACGTCTTTTGGAGCGGTGTTCGTTTGTTCGGGCATGAGGTGTCCTCGAATTATCTTGCAATCGCGGGCAAATCCGCCAAACTATCTACCGTCATTATACGCCCCAGGTAAAGGGGGCATGCCATTCACCCACAGGGAGCAGAGATGAGACGAGTCATGATCGCGTTGTTCTTCGTCGTCGGCGTGGCCAACCTGCACGCGGGGGAATCCAAAACCGGCTTTGTCAACAAGATTTACAAGGACAAAGGCAGCGACATCAAGTACGTAGTCTTCGTGCCCGCCGACTACAAGGGGGATAAGGAATATCCCGTAATCCTGTTCCTGCACGGCGCCGGCGAGTCCGGCACCGATGGTCAGAAGCAAGTCAAGGTCGGCCTCGCCAAGGCGATTCGCGACAAGAAGGAAAACTTTCCCTTCATCGCGATTTTTCCGCAATCGCAAAAAGGCGGCTGGGGCGCGAACGGCGCCGAGGGGAAACGAGCCGTCGCCATCCTCGAAGAAGTCGAAAAGGACTACAAGACCGACAAGAAACGCGTCTACCTGACCGGTCTTTCGATGGGTGGCTTCGGCACCTGGAGCCTCGCGGTCGCCCATCCGACCCGCTGGGCCGCGATAGCGCCGATCTGCGGCGGCGGCGATCCGAAGGCCGCCGAGAAGATCAAGAACCTCCCCTGCTGGTGCTTCCACGGCGATGCGGACACAGCCGTCAAGGTCGATCTCTCGCGCGCAATGATCAAAGCGCTCAAGGCTGCGGGAGGCGAGCCGCGCTATGACGAATATCCCAAGGTCGGCCACAACAGCTGGGATCGTGCGTATGGCAACGCGGAGTTGTATACGTGGTTCTTGAAACACTCGACCAAGTAACCAACCATTTGCCCGTTTAGCGCTCGCGTTGAATCGTCGGAATCCTGGCGATTCAACGCGAGCGATAAACGAATTCAAGGAGCCTCAATGAAACGCATCCTCTCCATCGTGTCCCTGTGCGCGCTGACCGTCGTGGCCGCCCACGCCGGCGAAACGAAAACCGGCTTCATCGCCAAGACGCACAAGGGCAAGGACGGCGACTCCAAGTACGTCGTCTTCGTGCCGCCTGGCTACACCGGCGACAAGCCGATGCCGCTCATCCTGTTCTTGCATGGCGCGGGCGAACGCGGCGACGACGGCGAACTTCCCGTCAAGCAAGGCATCGCCAACGGCGGCATCAAATTCAAGAACAACGAGGCCAAGTTCCCCTTCTTCGTCGTCTTCCCGCAGTGCAAGGTGAAGAGCAACTGGCTCGCCGGCGGACCCGATGCCGACCGTGCCCTCGCCATCCTGGCAGAGGTGCAGAAGACGTACAAGATCGACGACAAACGGCTCTATCTCACCGGCCTGTCGATGGGCGGCTCAGGCACCTGGAGCCTCGCGGCGGCGCATCCCAACAAATGGGCCGCCATCGCTCCCATCTGCGGCGGCGGCGATCCCAGCACCGCCGACAAGATCAAGCACATCCCCTGCTGGTGCTTCTGCGGCGACCAGGACAACGCCAAGCTCGTCGAGAACAATCGCACGATCATCAAGACGTTGAAAGGCGTCGGCGGCACGCCGCGCTACAGCGAATTTCCGTTCGTCGGCCACAACTCGTGGGACTCAGCGTACGTGACGCCGGAGTTGTACTCGTGGTTTCTGAAGCATTCGACCAAGTAACCAACCATTTCCCCGTTTAGCGCTCGCGTTGAATCGCCGGAATGCCGGCGCTGCCATGCGAGCGCTAAACGAATTCATGCTGGCACGGAGTGGCCGGACAATATCCAAACTGATCAACGGCCCGAGTTAAAACGCGCTTCCAATACCATTTTTCAAAAATTCCTTTTGTCATTCCGCTCGCTTTCAGCCAAAATAGACTGCAACAATTGCCTAACCCGCGCGGCTCTGCGAGCCGCGGCTAAACAAGGAGCCTTCATGAAACGTCGCACCTTCCTCCAATCGACCGCGGCGGCTGGCGTTGCCGCGACGGCCATGGCGCTCGATGCCAAGACCTACGCCCAAGCGCCCGGCGCCAATGAACGCATCGGCCTTGCGTTCCTGGGCGTCGGCGGACGCTGTCAGCAGCACATCGATGTCATCCTCGCGCTGCAACGCGCCAACGCGCGCTCCGTCGCGCCCGTCGCCGTCTGCGATGTCTGGGACGGCAATCCGATGCTCGGTCGCGGCAGTGGGCGCGGGCTCAATCCGTCGGCGCTGCGCTGCGGGCTGCGGGTCGAGGATCGCGTGCACGTCACCAAGGACTATCGCCGCCTCCTGGAACTGCGTGAGGTGGACGCCGTCTGCATCGCGACGCCGGATCACTGGCACTCCCGTATGTGCATCGACGCCGCCAACGCGGGCAAGCACATCTATTGCGAGACGCCGATGACCAAGACGATTTACGAAGCCCACGCCGTCGTGGACGCGGCCCGGCGCAACAACATCGTCATGACCGTCGGCGTGCAGTGGATGGCCGACGCGAGCCTGCGCCGCGCCAACGAGATGATCCGCGGCGGCGGCATCGGCCACGTCGCCCAGGCCCAGACCAGCTACTATCGCAACTCGCTCGTCGGCCAATGGCGCTACTATCCCCTTACGCAAGACATGAACCCGACCACCATCGATTGGGACATGTTCCTTGGCCATCGTTTCTCCGTGGAAGACGGCGTGCCGCTCGCGCCGCAGATGCCGTTCGACCGCTCGATCTTCGCGCAATGGCGCTGCTACTGGGACTTCGGCGGTGGCATGTTCACCGACCTGTTCGTGCACCGCGTCACCCGCCTCATCAGCGCGATGGGCGTGCGCTACCCCGCGCGCGTCGTCGGCGGCGGCGGCATCTATCTCGAATACGACGGCCGTGACGTACCCGATGTTGCCACCATCGTCTGCGATTACGAGGAAGGCTGCCAGCTGCTCATCACCGCGACGATGATCAACGATCACCCCATCGAAGAGTGCATCCGCGGCCGCACGGGGACGGTGAAGTTCGGCAGCCGCGAGGTGATGCGCAACGGCCAGCCCGCCCGCGACTGGGGCTACGAGGTGATCCCACAAGTGGCCGCGAATCGTCCGGTCGCCGGGCAACCGGTGCGGCGCGACGCGGTCTGGCACGGCGACGGCATGTCGGAAGGCGACTCCGGCACTGCGATCTGGGAGAACTTCCTCTCCTGTGTGCGTGCCCGCAATCGCGAGACATTCTGCACGCCGGAGTTGGGTGCTGCCGCGTTCACGACGGTGAACATGGGCGTGCAAAGCTACCGCCAGGGCCAGGTGCTGTTCTGGGATCGCGAACGCCGGCGACCGGTGGTCGGCGATTCAAGTTGGGCGACGCGCCTGGAACGCAAGAGCCGTGAAAGAGGCCGGCCGAACCAAATCATCGGCTGGACCGGCGGCGACCGCGGCAGCACACTGGAACCGCCAGAGTATCAGCGCCTGGGCGGTCCGTGGACGAATGGCCGCGATCCGGGGGCGGCGCCGGGGGGCGGAAATTAGTAGTCGTAATGTGCCTGCATGCGTTTAGCGCTCGGAAGGCAATGTCCGAACGCTAAACGCATTTTGCTTTTTTATGGGCCAGTGTGGTTGCTTGACCATGTTATTGAATCGTAACCGCAATCGTTCAGCCTCTGGTCATGGCGATTCTCTCACTTGTACGGCAGATGATGCACGACGCTGACCCAATCCTTTGGGTCCGACGCCTTGGCGATGAGTTCCAGATCCTTGACGTACTGGCCGATCGTCACACCGAGTTTGTTGCCGAACAGCAGGCCAGCGAAGGGTTTGCCCTGGCGCTGCCATTTCTGCGCCAACGCCTTGAATCGGGTATCGTGGGTGAATAGCAGTCGGCCAAAGTTGCTGGCGCGTTCAAGCAGTTCTTCGTCCGACAATTCCGCGGCGTCATCGTCCTGCGCCCGTAGCACATCGACACCGCGAATTTGCAGCTGGTCGTGAATGGCTTTGTCAACATGAACGTCGAGATAGAACTGCACCGGCATCGGCTGTCTCCAGTGAGTGTATCGCCTTCACGCCGGCATAGGAAGCATGCCGGTACGCCGATGCAATCTAGGGAAGGATGCCTTGCGCTCTCATGCGCAGTAGGAACGGCGAGGCGGGTGTGTTTTTTCGCCATTCCTCGATGAGCTTCTGCTCTTCCTCGATCTCCGCATCGATTTCTGCCCGATGGTCGAAATAATATGCCATCGCGGAGTGAATCTCGGCAAGCCTGAGATGTGGGTAGTGGATGTAAATCTCGTCCGCGGACCAGCCGTTATTCAGATAGTCGATGACGATTTGCGCCACGCGAATGCGCGGCATACGTTGGAGCCGGGCGGGACTGCCTTCGACCTTTTCGATGTGCGGATACGTAACTTCGACTGGCATGGCGATCTCCTCGCAGTGATGGGCGTCCCTACAGTATACCGGAGCGTGCCTGTTCGTGGTGGCAAGATTCCGATCTTGCCGATTTTCTACAACGGAAAGATCAGAGTCTTGCCGCCACAAGGGATCGGCTCAAGGGAATGACGAGGTGGGGAAGGAATTTCGCACAAATGACGACAATCCCGATTACGGTTTGCTTGTCGAGCAAAGCATTGAAGAGCTGCGCATTAAGACCGACGCTCACGATTCGATGTGGCAACTCGGCGAGGCGGACTGGAGCGTCGATCAGGATGCCGGCGAGATTGTCTTCACAGCGCACGATGGCATGGTCGCGATCGCTCCGGTGCAGATCGTCGGCACCTACGACACCAACACTGGCACCTGGCTTTGGGGCTGGGATAACCCTTCCGTAGACCCCGCCCTGCAAAAGGCCGCACGCCGGGTGCGCGGGTACGGCGAGAAGCACGTCATCAAGAACCTCACCACGCGCAAGCTCAGATGCAGCGAAGACTTAGCGTGGGAGTTCACCGCCTTCGCGTGCAAGCTCTACCTGGGCCAGGGCGCCTATCGCGGACCGGCGGATCCGACGCTCATCTTCATGGTCTTCGGCGAGGTTTCGTTGAGCCAGGGTTGATCGCACCAAGGAGAATCGATGACCAGCAAGAAAATTCTGGGCCGCGTCTCGGCGCTCTGGCGTTATCCCGTCAAATCGATGGCCGGCGAAGAACTGAACCGATGCGAAATTACGCCGCGCGGCTTGCTCGGCGATCGCGCGTATGCTCTCGTCGATGAGGCGACGGGCCTAATCGGCAGCGCCAAGAATCCGCGTGCCTGGCCGGACTTGTTGTCGTATCGGGCCGCATTTGTCGAGACGCCGCAAGTAGGCAAGCCGCTCCCGCCAGTGCGCATCGCGATGCCGGGCGGACAGGATATCGATCTGGCCACGGCATTCGGTCGCCGCGTCGGCCTGAGCGCAAGTCCGCCGGAACAGCCGATTCTCGAACAGTTCTGGCCCGTCCTTGATGCCACAGGCGAAGAACGCGTGACGAACGAACGGATGCCGCCGAGCAGCTTCTTTGACCTGGCTGTCGTCAATGTGCTGCTGACCACGACGCTGGACCGTCTGGCCGCGGCATATCCGCAGGGTCGCTTTGATATGCGGCGCTTTCGCCCGAATATCGTCATCACGCCGGAACCAACCGCTACCGCTGATCCCGAGGCGGCTGTGGTCGGCCAGACACTTTGCCTTGGCGACGCCGTGCGGCTGCATGTCGATTCGCGCTGCGCCCGTTGCGTGATGACGACGCTGGCGCATGGTGGCATGACGAAAGACACGGACATTCTTCGCACCGTGATTCGCGCCAACGACGGATTCGTAGGGCTCAATAGCTCGGTCGCGCAGGCTGGCGTCATCGCCGTTGGCGACAGAGTGTGGTTCACGGATTCCTGACCTGTGCGTGATTATCGGGTTTGTTGACGCCACTTGTCCAGCACTTCCGGCAGCGGATACTCCGGAATCGTCAGGCCAAGCTTCGGAATTGCTTGCAAGTGACGCCAGGCGCGCGTCACGAGCTCCTCCTGTTCGCGAACGTAATCGGCATCGAGATTGGCCTTCGCAAACATGCCCGCACAGACAACCGGCTCGAACGCGGGATCGACGATGAATTGCGCGGTCGCCGGGTTGCAGCGAATGTGTCGTTCGCGCTGCTTCGGCAATTCGAGCGGCGACACCTCGCCCATGATGTAGCGCACGTAGAGATCGGAATCGACGATCGCCTCGACGTCCGATCCGCACACGTCGCAGAGGTAGCCCTGATCGCAGGCGGCCATGCGCGTCTCCCCGCCGCGTGCGGCTCAATGTGGCACGACGCTCCGCGTCGTGAAATTGCGACGCGGAGCGTCGCACCACATTATGCCGCAAGCGGCAATCCTTGGTACAATACCGTAACACACTTCATTGTGACATGGAGTCCGCCATGAATCCAGCCTCTCCAGCGCAAGAACCCGAAACCCAGAGCTTCGCCGAGACGGCCATGCGCATGGGGGGCAAAAGCGAGGAAGAAGCCAAACGCATGGGCGCGGTCGATAAAGCGGACGAACAAGTGGATCGCATGTTCCGCTTTCAAACCGCGAACAGCCCGATCCACAAGGCGATCTGGGACGGCCATGTTCCACTCGAGCTTTTCATGGCCCCTCCCCTGCCCTCTTCCGTGCCGTGCGATGGCGTGATGAGTCGCTCGCTCGACGTCATCAAACGCCGACGCGAACAGAAGGCCCTGCTCAATCAGGACAAGAAGCTTTCCACAGAATCGATCGACGAACTCGCCGAGGCGGGCTACTGGGGTCTCCTGATCGATCCGAAGTATGGCGGCGCCGGCGCTCCCTTCGTGCGTTTCGCACCGTTCCTCGTCAAGATGGGCGTCTACGATTCGATGACCTCCGCGATGGCGTCTGTCCACGGCTGCATCGGCGCGGTCGATCCTTTGCGCACCTTCGGCAGCGAAGAGCAGAAGCAACGCTTGCTGCCGATCCTCGCGAGCGGCAAGAAGATCTCCGCCTTCGCGCTCACCGAACCGTGCGCCGGCTCGGACCTCACGCAGCTCAAGACGACCGGGACGCTTGTCGGCGACCACTACGAAGTGACCGGCGAGAAGCTCTTCATTACCAACATTGTGCCGGGCCGCATGATCGGCCTCGTCGCCATGATCGACGGCAAACCCGCGGTGCTGATCGCCGAGCTGCCCGATGCGGAGAATGAGCAATTCCAGATCGTCCGCTATGGCTTGTATGCTTTGAAGCATGCGTACAACGTCGGCATGAAGTTCAACAAGTTCCGCGTGCCCAAGGAGAACCTGCTCAAGCCGCCATCGGGCGACGGCTTGACGATCGCGTATCACGGCCTGAACCTCGGCCGACTCTCACTGTGCGCCGGCGCATCGGCGAACATGCGTGTCTTCCTCGCCAACATCCTGCCGTGGGCAAACTTCCGCCGGACCTATGGCCAATCGATCGAGACGCGCGAGCTGGTTAAGCGCCGCATCGCCCGTCTCGCAGCCTTGATCGCGGGCTGCGATGCCTTGATTGGCTGGGGTTCGTGGCTCATCGATCAGGGCTATCGCGGCGAGCTGGAGTGCATTATCGCCAAGATCTTCGGCTCCGAAGCGCAGAAGGAAGCCGCCATCGAGCTATTCATGAAGACGCACGGCGGCCGCTCGTTTCTGCACGGCCATCTCTTCGGCGACAACGTGCACGAATATCTGGCCCCGTGCATCTACGAAGGCGAAGGGGAAATGCTCGGTATGGCGTTCTTCAAATCCCTCGTCAAGGAGCACGGCAAAGCGTACTTCGAGCCGATTGGCAAGGCACTGCAAGCGCGTCAGATGAAGACGTTCAGCCCGCTCAACCCTGGCCATCTCTGGGCGCTGCGCAGCGAGCTGTGGGCTTACAGTAAATGGTCGATGAGCCGTAAGTTCATGCGCCGCGACCGAGCGACGGTTTCCGGCCTGGCCCCGAAGCTCGCGGAGCATCTGCAATTTGCCCAGGACATGTGTCAACGGCACGCGGTCGATCTATCGGACGCGATGAAGAAGCATCAACTCAAGCTCGCCGACCGCCAGTGCCGGATCGCGGAGTTGTCCCAGCGGGTGCAGGACACGATCGTGATGATCGTGACCTTGATGTGGGCACACGACGAAGGCCAGGAGATCGCCATCGACGCAGCCGACATCCTGTGCCAGGACCTGCGCCGCAAGCTGACGGGCGATCGGCCGACGGATGCGTACTTCAAGGCGGTGAATGAGTTGGCGGACAAGATCATCGCGGGTGGCTTCGAGGATCTGGCGGGCGTGCCGCGCGAGGAGATCATGATGCGGTATTAAGGCGAGCGCGTAAAACGCACCTTTGCCCAATTCTAACATTCGCTGCGCGCACAGGATTTCTCGCAATTCATTGGTCGGCTCATGGAGCTTTCGCATTGTGCGTGCGGATCATTTCCGTCAGATCCCGGGCAATGTTGGCACGCCTGAGGAATAGCAGCGCGAAGGGAGTGTCGATGAGCGGGCCGAACCCATGACGGTGTTTCTCGCTCCAGCTGCCATCGGGCTGTTGCGCTTGTAGGACGATGGGATAGCCCCAATCGTACCAGTCCTTGCCGTCGATCACGTCTTTTGAATAGATCACGCCGACACGTTCCAGCGTCCATAGGAAGTACAGATCGCCCATCGCGTCGGCATCAAAGAGTGCGCCGCCGTAGCCTAGGGAAGTGCCGGGGTTGGGGTCGCTTTTTTTGCGCCCAATCGTCTTGGCGACAAATGCGAATGCCTTCTCGACATCGGCCTTCTTTTTCTTGGCGTCAATGGGCACGCGCCGCGTGGACGCGAATTCCTTGTCCTCTAGTAGAGCGACCTCGATCGCCAGAGAGATCAGGGCGGCGCAGGTGCTGGTGGCCTTGAGGCTGTGGCCGGGATAATGCCAACACCCATCGGGATGCTGGTTAGCATGGAAATAGGCCGCGAGCGACAGCAGCGGCTCGCGTACCGGCACGCCGTGCTTGCGGGCGCCCCATATCGCCAGCATGGCGAACTGCGTGTTGGACATCGACGCGACTTGCGCTCCGGTGGGCTTGTAGTTCCCGTCTTGTAATGAGGCCAGGAGCTTGGCCTCCTGTTCTGGCCGCATCAGGACGCCGCCATAGCCCCAGATGCCGGTGCTCAATTGGCCGGCAATGATGCGCAGGGCGAAACTTCGAGCCAGCTTGAGGTCTTTTTCATCCAGAGGCCGGCTCTCATCCCAGCGGTTCAGGAAAAAGAGGGAAGAGGCAAGGTCATAAATCTGGTTCATGCTGGGGGCCGCCGCACGAATGACGTCAGCGATTTGCAATATCGCCGGGTCGTCCGGGGGAACGCCGCATTCCAGAAGGGTTAACCCATTCAGGCCGGCATAGCCGCAGCGCAGGCCTTTCAGTTCCGGCGCTTTGGTCTTGAGAAAAGCGACTCCCTTGTCCACGGCGGGCTGCACGATCTTGATTCGTGGATCAGGCGGCGGAGGCAGAGGCTGCTTGGTTTCTTGGGGAGTCTTGACGACCAGTTTGCCAGCCTCCACGGGCCCGGAATCGTCGGTCGGCTTTTTCTGCGGGTCGCTAAATATCCATGCCAACCCGAGGCCGACGACTGGCACCATGCCGATAAAAAGCAGGCCGCCCAGCAAGACGACAACAAGCAAGATCCGGCGAAAACTGCCCGTGTCAGCCACGGGCGGAATGGCCGCGGTTCCACTCTCAGCCGGAGGGAGCCCGACGGCAAGGGCCGAAGTCGGCGCTTTCGGCTTTTCCAATTGGCGGCTTTTGTTCTTGATGACTGCCCCACACTTGTCGCAGCGAATTTGATCCGGGAGCGGCTGTGGGATTTCCAGTGGACTCAGGCAGCGTGGGCATGGTTTGATCAGGGCCATGGAAGGTTCCTTCTCGACGCGTCATGCCAGACGAATACCCCGCGAATCGCAGCGATCCATCGCGGGGTTTGAGCGTCATTACGATCGCTTCGTTTCCGCAGGAGCCACGTTCAGCGGCTCGATCGCGGTAACGTGCAGTAGCGAACACGTATCGTATTCAGCCGGCACCCTTTCGTCGGCAGTATCGAGGCCGACAAGGATATCGGTCTTGGTCAACCAAGCCATCTCCGGATGCCGCACCTCGTACGTCTTGCCACTTGACATCACGAGACGGAAAGCCTGGAATGGTCGCTTCGCCAATAGTTTTTGGACCGTTTGCAAGGTCATGGGTCGAACCTCTAGGTGGTGCCATAAGCCCCGCGAATCGCTGCGCTCCTCGCGGGGCTTCTTCGATTCTACTGCCCGCGTTTCGCTTACGTCAACTGCGTCACGCCCGGCACCGACACCGCCGGCATCGGGATGCGCGTGTCCCAGGTCAGGCGGTCCGGCACCAGCGTTTGCTGGCTGCTGAGCGCCTGGGCCCACGTCACCTCCTGGCCGGTGTACGCGCTCATGCGGCCCATGATCGCCGTCAGCGTGCTCTCGGCCACGGCACGCAGGTCGTTGATGCGGGCCCGCCGATTACGGCCGCGGATGCTCTCGAAGAGCGCGACGTGCTCCGCTTGATACGGCTCGTTGTCGTCGGCGCGAGGGAAGGTCCAGGCGTTGTCGCCCGTGATGCGATAAAGGTGCGGTCCCGCAGCGGTGTTCAGCGTACCGCGTGTGCCGGCGACCGCTTCCGAGATGTTGTTCTGACAGCCGGTGATCTGCCGGCACATGCTCAGCACGTGCACGTCGTTGGGGTACGTGTAATCGACGGCGAAGTGATCGAAGATGTGGCCGAAGTTGGCGGCCCTGCGAACCTCCCGGCCGCCCAGCGCGACGCATTTTTCGGGATGGGCGCGGGTCGCCCAGTTGATGACGTCGAGGTTGTGCACGTGCTGCTCGACGATGTGATCGCCGGAGAGCCAGGCGAAGTAGAGCCAGTTGCGGATGTGCCATTCGACGTCGGTCATGCCGTCGGTGCGTTCGCGATGCCAGAGGCTCCCCTGGTTCCAGTAGCAACGGCCCGAAGTAATTGTGCCAATGGCGCCGTCGTGGACGCGCCGCATCGCCTCCAAATAGCCCGTCTGATAGCGGCGCTGCGTGCCGGCGACGACGGTCAGGTTATGGCGATTCGCGTCGTCATGAGCGGCAAGCACGGTGCGGACACCGGGGCCATCGACGGCGACCGGCTTCTCCGTGAACAGGTGTTTGCGCGCTGCGATGACCGCGCGGATATGCGTCGGCCGAAAGCCCGGCGGCGTCGCGAGCAGCACCAGGTCGGATGCGTCGATCACGTTCTGATACGCTTCCAGGCCGATGTGGATGCCGACGTTGGCATCGACCTTGGCGCGGACGGCGGCGTTGTTGCGCAGCCGCGTCAGGCAACTGTCGGCGCGATCGCGGAACGTGTCGGAGACGGCGACGAGACGGACGTTGTCGTCGGCACGCAGACATTGCTCGATGGCCCCGGAGCCGCGCCCGCCGCAGCCGATCAAGCCGACGCGGATGACGTCGTTGTTCTGCTGGGCATGCGCGTTGGCGGCGATGCTTAATTCCGCAGCAAGGGCGCCTCCCGCGACGGCGGAAGCGACGAGAAAATCTCTGCGCGTGGTGTCGGTAGACATGGTGGTCCTCCTGGAAAGAAAGAGGGAAGCGAGTTTGTATTATTGTGACCGGAATCGGCCGAATTGTCCAATGATTCTTCTCCCCTCTCCCTCTGGGAGAGGGGCCGTGGGTGAGGGCCGAGCCGAGCGTCATCTCGCGTCTACATCCTCTCGCTAGTTCTCCAAGGGATCGTTCACGAGCCGTTGACGCCTTGCCCTCACCCCCGACCCCTCTCCCAGAGGGAGAGGGGAGAAATTCAATTCGGGCTCTCTTTCGTAATCTTCGACTTCAATCCCTTCAACGCTTCGTGTTCTTCGACCGCTCGTACGACACGAAAGCCCACCCAGTCGGCGTTGTTCCACCAGATGCTCTGCGGGATCTGCGGGTCCTTCTTTTGCCAGCCGATGACGGAGAAATCGCGCGTCGCCGAGCGACAGCGTCCCGGCGTCTCGATCCAGCTGCCGCCGCGCACAACGTGGCCGAAGCGATTGTTGCCAGGCAGCTTCAATGGCATCAGGCTCGGCTTGTCGAGCGGAAGCGTGCCGTAGAATATTCCATCGTACTCGTCGAGGCACCATTCTGCGACGTTGCCGTGCATGTCGTGAAGGCCCCACGGGTTCGGCTTCTTCATGCCGACGGGGTGCGGCATGTCGTCGGCGTTCGCGTCGATCCACGCATGCGCGCCGAGCTTGGCCGAATCGTCGCCGAAGCTGAACGCGGTCGTCGTTCCGGCCCGGCACGCCCATTCCCACTCGGCCTCGGTCGGCAGGCGATAGAGCTTGCCCGTCTTCGCCGACAGCCACCGGCAATACTCCATCGCCCCGTGATGATGGATGGCGATGACCGGCTGATTCTTGCCGCGGCCATAGCCCCAGTCGATGTCGTGATGATTCGCCTTCGACGGCCGGGTGATGGCGTCGGCGCTTTTGTCGGCGTTATTGCCCGGCGGCTTCTCGTTGGGCTTTTTCTCCCAGAAGAGATCGTACTCGCCCCAGGTGACTTCGCACTTGCCCATCCAGAACGGCTTGACCGCGACGGGATGCAGCGGCCCTTCGCTGTCCTTGCGGCCCTTTTCGGTCGCGGGGCTGCCCATGAGGAAGGCGCCGCCGGGGATGGCGATCATCTCGAAGGATGCCTTGACGCCGTCACGCTCGAGGGTTTCGGTGTAGGATTTGTGCGTGGCGGGGTCGATGGTCGGAGATTTGACCGGCACTTGTGCGTTCACCGTCGCGATCAACACTAGCGACACGAAAGGTATGACAAGGCACTTCCGAACCATAAGGCTTTCTCCGTATTTAACGCCAAAGGCGTTGTATCTCAAAGCCCAGGGTCGCGAGCGCAGCGAGCGCACCCTGGGTGTACGACGTTCGACACGAATCGACCCTGAAAGGGTCGCATCAACCGTAACCAAGTACGTTGATACAACGCCTTCGGCGTAGATCTCCAATTGGTCGTTCTACCCAGGGTGCGCTCGCTGCGCTCGCGACCCTGGGCTTTGAGATGCAACGCCTTCGGCGTAAATTCTGCAGGACCCGCATGTTTGACGCAAGACCGTCAATCCCATACATATCGCTCATCCCATTCGAGTCCGTATTTGCGCAACAGGTTTCGATATTCGTCCTGGAATGTCACAATGCGATGATGCTCTTCTTGTTTTGCAATGTACACGCGCACGGGTTCGACGTGGCCCGGGCTGATCGAGAATGCACCGTAACCGTTTTGCCAATGAAAATCAGCGAGCGAAGGCGCCTTCGTCTTCACCCATTTCGACGACTCTCGCTTCAACTCCTTGACCAGGTCTGCAACCGAAATCGTCCTGCCCAGGCGACAAAGCACATGCACATGATCCGCAACGCCGCCGACACGCAACACGGGGCATTGGAGATTATTGCACGCGCCGCCGAGGTAATTGTGCATCTCATCTCGAAGTACCGGATCGGCAAGGAATGGACTCCGATTCTTCGTTGAGAAGACAAGGTGAAGATAGACTTGAGCGAGTGATTGTGGCATTGAGTGCTCCCTAATCGACCAATCAATGTGCACCGACTAGACGCACAAACACGGCGAGAAACATCCAGCCCACGAGCGACAAACACCAACCGCCTATCAAGAGGACACAAACGCCGACGACTGAATAGAAGAACACGAGAAAAATCAGGGGCGGCTTCGGCTTGGGAATCGGCGGCCCGGGCAGCGGAGGCTCCCCTTCGCGCATCGCGCCATCGATTACCCGCGGAGTCACCTTTATCGCCGCAGAGTGTTCAAGCGAAGCGATCGCTTCAGGATCTCGGCAGTAGGCGCATGGACCCTCCTCCAGCGCTCCCCCGCACGTCGGACATATGTTCGAACTACGAATCATACGTATCAATCGCTCCACCACGACACCTTCGAGCGTATCCCCTTCAACCGCGGATCTTCCTTCACCGCGCACACGACGCGGAAGCCGACCCAGTCGGACTCGGTCATCCACCAGATGCTCTGCGGCCTTTGCGGGTCGCGCTTCAACCAGGTCTTTTCCGAGAATCGCCGCACCGCCGCCCGGCATTTGTCGGGCCCATCGATCCACGACCCGCCGCGCACCACGTCGCCGTAGCGCTCGGCCGTCGGCAAGTTGAGCGGCATCAGCGTCGGCTTGTCCTTGGCGAGCGCGGCGTAATAATCCTTCTTGTACGAATCGAGGCACCACTCCGCGACGTTGCCGTGCATGTCGAAGAGGCCCCACGGGTTCGGCTTTTTCTTGCCGACGGGGTGCGGCGTGTCGTTAGCGTTTTTTTCGATCCACTCGTGCTCGCCGAGCTTTGTGGGATCATCGCCGAAGTGATACGTCGTCGTCGTTCCCGCCCGGCACGCCCATTCCCACTCTGCCTCGGTGGGCAGGCGATAGTGCTTGCCCGTCTGCTTCGACAGCCACGCGCAATACTCCATGGCCGCGTGGTGCGTGACGGCGATCACCGGGAAGGTCTTGCGGCCATAGCCGAAGGTCGGATCTTCATAAGGCGGCGTCGGGCTGGTGAGGGCGTCAGAGAGGACCTTGGGTTTGTCATCCACCTTGGGCCGTGGCGGCGGTCCCTTGGGGCGATTCTCCCAGTAGATGTCGTACTCGTCCCAGGCGATTTCGAGCTTGGCCATCCAGAATGGCTTGACGCTAACGAGTCGGGCGGGGCCTTCGTTGTCGCGTCGGCCTTTTTCCAGGTCGGGGCTGCCCATGAGGAACGTGCCGCCGGGAATCGGGAGCATGTCGAACGACGCCTTGTCGTTGATCTTTTCTGTGTAGGCCTTGTGCGCCGTCGGTTCGACGGTAGGCTGCTGCGCCGCCGCGCAAATGGGAACGAAGAGTCCGAGCAATGCGGACTGTATGAGACGGTTCATGTATGGTATTCTCCAAGTATCGCCACTTACGGCATGGCGTTCGCGTGGCTCCACACGGACGCCATGCCGCAAGCGGCTGAATGAGCGCCAACCATGTTGAAACACGTCACCATCAGTTTATTGATTCTCCTATGCGGCCTCGTCGGCGTCAATGCCTTGCCTCAACGACCCCTGACGCGCTACACGTTCACCGAGCCGCACATGGGGACGACGTTTCGCATCGTTCTCTACGCGCCGGATGAAGCGACCGCGAACAAGGCGGCCAAGGCGGCGTTCGCGCGCGTCGCCGAGTTGAATAGCATCATGAGCGACTATCAGCCGACCAGTGAGCTGATGGAACTGTGTGCAAAAGCAGGCGGCCCGCCGATCGAAGTGTCAGCCGATCTGTTCACGGTGTTGCAGAAAGCGGACGAATTCGCGAAGCTGACTGACGGCGGGCTCGATGTCAGCGTCGGCCCGATCGTGCGGCTCTGGCGAAAAGCACGGCGAACGCGCGAGATGCCGAAGGCGGAGGAAATCAAGAAGGCGCTCGAACTGGTCGATTTTCGCAAGATCAAGCTCGACGCACAGCGCCGCACCGTGCAGCTTCTGATCGTCGGCATGCTGCTTGATCTGGGCAGCATCGCGAAGGGCTACGCCGCCGACGCCGTGCTCGCGATTCTGCGGCAGCACGGCATCACGCGTGCCCTCGTCGCGGCGGGTGGCGACATCGCGGTTGGGGACGCGCCGCCGGACGCGCCGGGCTGGAAGGTCGGCATCGCTCCATTGAAAAATCCTGATGCGCCGCCGGAACATCATCTGCTCGTGAAAAACGCGGGCGTCTCCACCGCGGGCGATGCCGAGCAATTCGTCGAGATTGCCGGCAAACGTTTTTCGCACATCGTCGATCCGAGAACCGGCATCGGCCTGCTCGGGCGTCGCTCGGTCACCGTCATCGCTCCGAATGCGATGACATCCGATGGTCTTGACACGGGCCTATGCGTGCTCGGCGTCGGACGCGGCCTGAAGATCGTCGAAGCACGCGAGGATATCGCGGCGCTGTTTGTATTCGAAACGAACAAGGGCGTCGAGACGACGATGTCGAAGCGATTTGCCAAGTATTTGTGGAATGAAGCGAAATAGCGTTTGGCCGCGGGTCGCAGCCCCGCGCGGCTCTGCGAGCCGCGGCTAAACGATGGAAAAACCAATGTCCCTCGAATCCCAAGCCGTCCTACGAACATTGTCCCCCGCCCTGCGCGAGTTGGAGCGCCGTTTGCACGCCTTGCTCAGCGCCAAGCGGCGCTATCCCCTCTCAACGCTGCAGCGCGGCGAACTCGAAGGCCTTGTCAGCGATCTCGATCGTCAATCGACCGCGCTACAGATGGAAAAGCCGCTGCTCACGATCATGCTCATGGGGGGCACGGGCGTCGGCAAATCGACGCTGCTCAACGCCCTCGCCGGCGGCTCCATCGCTCAGGCCTCATTCACGCGACCCACGACGCGCGATCCAGTCGTCTACTATCATCACTCGATCCAGACGACGCGCCTCGATCCCGCGCTGCAATTCTGCAAACTCGCCGCCCACGATCGGCCCAGACTCGAACAGAAAATCCTCGTCGATACGCCCGACCTCGATAGCAATGATTTGGCGAATCGTGAGAAGCTGCTGCGTCTTTTGCCCGTCGCCGACATCGTACTCTACGTCGGCTCGCAGGAAAAGTATCACGACAAGCTCGGCTGGGAGCTTTTCCTGCAACAACGCCAACGGCGGGCGTTCGCGTTCGTGCTCAACAAGTGGGACCGTTGCTTCCATCCCGGCGCGACCGGCATGCGGCCCGACGAGGACCTCATGCGCGATCTTATTGCGGAAGGCTTCGAGAACCCGATGCTCTTCCGCACCTGCGCTCAACATTGGGTCGATCATCCGTTCGATCCGAGCAACAATGGGCAGCCTCCCGTGGAGGGAGAGCAATTCGCCGAGCTGATGCGCTGGCTCGAACTTGGCCTCTCGCGCATGGAAGTCGAAGCGATCAAGGCGCGCGGCGTGAGCCAATTGCTCAAGCAATTCGAAGAGACGATGGATGCGGTGTGCCCGCCGGACCTGTCGCCCGCGGCTGAGCGCATTCGTGACGCATGGTCGCGCCAGCTCGGCGACGAAGCAGACGGAGCCACGAGCATCCTTTTGCACACGCTTGACCCCTATCAGAAGGAGATCGAGCATCACTTTTCGAGCCAACGGCAGAAGCACTTCAGCGGCCTGATGAGCCTCTATTTACAAGGATTCAACAAGCTCCGCTACACGGGCAGCAATCTGCGCGATCAGCTCCCGTTTGTGCCCAAGATGTCGTCCGTCAAGGCGCCGCAGGAGTGGGACCTGGCACGCTTCACGGCGGCATGCAGCGCGGCGGCATCCGAGCAGCACCTGTCGTCGCGGCTCAAGGCCATGGCGAATCGCTTGCTCGTCGAGGCCGACACGCTCGGCATTCCGCTCGCCTTGTTGAGCGAACCGACTGACATGCTCGCGCGCATCGACTGGCGCGGCCGCTATGCGCAGGCGATGATCGAGGTGATCACAACGGTTGAAGAGGCATGGTCGCATCCGTCGGGCGCGAAGCGCTGGCTGCAAAAGGGGATCATCCTCCTCGCCAACGTTCTACCGGGTCTGGCAGGGGCAGTGATGGGGACGTTCTTGCTCTGGCAATACACGATGGGTGTGCCGCCGCGCCGTTTCGAGCCCATGGACTTGTTGCAACCGCTCGGCGTCGTCTTGATCGCGCTGCTCATCATGCACTTCATGATTGCGCTGTGTCTGCCGCTGCGGTGGCAGGTGATTCGCACGCAGTTTCACGAAAACCTGGAGAAGCGGCTAAAGAGCGAGCTGGAAATTCATTTCCATCAAGTGTTGACCGACGTCACGCAAGAGGTGTTGACCGAACGCCGGCAGAACGAGAACTTCGTCAAGGAGATTCAGGAGGTCGCCAAGTGGCTCGCCGAACGTGAACAGTCGGCGAGCATCGTCAATCTGTATGGGAGGTAGCACCTTCTGGCGACGAAATCGTGCCGATCCGGAATGCCGGTCGCGGAGTGACCGCACCACATCCAAACTGTTCCATTGCCGAAACGCGGCTTGAAGTCGTGCCGCGATTCCGATAGAGTACTATCAACCTCTGCGGTGTTCGCCATTGATGCGATACTTTTGACGAACCAATGTAGAACTCGTATGGGGGCCAAAGATTTTTTCGTTCGGTGCTTGCAGGCCCACCCGGTAGTGGGATCCAAAAGCTGAACGTGCGGCTCCCCCGAATTAATTGCGGGTTCTCGAAAGCGCACCAGACGGCACAGGCGGGGGTTTTTCTATGCGCCTCCGTTTAGCCGCGGGTCGCAGGCCCGCGCGGGTCTGCGACCCGCGGCTAGACAATATGCTTGTCGTTCGGCCGAACTTGCGTTACATTGTCGGCCATGACCACCCTCATCGATTTTCATCGGGCCGTGCAAACGACGCTCGCCAGCAAACGGCTCGGCACGCCCGTCTTCGTGCGTTATCTTTACCACAGTCCCATTCGCGGCCAGGCCGTCGTCACGCGCCTGGCGAAGACGGCCGCGACGGTTCGCGATTGGCTCGGCGCGCCGCTCGAACGCATCGTCGCGCAGGGCACGACCGCGAGCCGACACGTCACGCTGCTCTTGGAATTTCGCGGCGGTCTCACCGCGGTCGTCACGTGGGCTGGCACCACGGGACGTGGCGACGGCATCGATCTTACCCTCATCGGCAACCACGGCGCGATCTATCATGACGCCGGCGACGCTTCCCAATGGGATGAAGCGTTCACCAGCGATGAGGCCGCACCGGAAAAGGACCTCGTCACGTGGATCGAAAGCGCCATCAAAAGCGGCCGGCCCGAAGACGCGCCAGGAGGCAAGCGATGAACCCACGCTATGGCGTCCTCTGCGTCTCCGGCAGCCACACGCATCAGGAAGGCTACGCCGCCGCTTTCGCTGCCGATGCCCGCGCCCGGCTGATTGCGCTGACCGACGAGGCCAACGTTGATCGCCGCCGTCGCGATCTCAACGAACGGCTCGCCAAGCAACTCGGCATCCCGTACATCCCCGATCTCGACAAGGCGCTCGGCAACAAGGATGTCAACCTCGTCTGCTCCTGCGCTCCACCCGAGCGCCGCGGCCGCATTGCGGTTCGCTGCGCTCAGGCGCGCAAGCATCTGTATCTCGACAAGTCGCTCGTGCCGCAGCTTCGTGAAGCGGACGATCTTGTCGCGGCCGTGCAAAAAGCGGGCGTCAAGAGTCATATGTTCTCGTTCATCAGCCAGCCATGGGCGCGGGCGGCCAAACGCGTGCTCGAATCGAAACGGCTCGGCACGCTGCTCGCGATTCACGCCGACACGTTCTTTTCCAAGGGGCGCACCGGCACCGCGACGCTCGGCCAACGGCGGCGCGAGGAATATCCGCCGCAACGCCATCAGCTTGTCGAAGCCAAGCGTGAGATGGACAACTGCGGCATCTATCCAATCACGCTCATCCGCTGGCTGACCGGCCGGCGCTATCGCAGCGTCTATTGCGTCACGGGCAATTATTTCTTTCAGGAGCATCAGAAGCACAACGTCGAGGACTTCGGCTTAATCAGCGCGACGCTCGACGACGGCCTGCCGGTGACGATTGGCTCCGGCCGCTACGGCTGGACGTCGCATCCCGCATTTGGCGCGAATCGCATTGTTCTCGTCGGCAGCGAGCAGACGATTGTCGTCGACGCGAATCGTCCGCGCTTGCAGGTGTACACGGACGAAACGCCGTGGACGCCGCCGAACACACACAAGGAAGATCCGATGGGCTTCTGGCAGAGCACGATGCAAGAGGTGCATTTGCGCCCGAAGCCGACGTGGACGATCTTTAACTCCGCTGCACAGGCCGACGCCGCGTACTTCCTTGATCGGCTTGACGCCAACCGCGATAGCGAGCTTAACGCCGTCGAAGCCGCGCATGGCACGGAAGTGCTGGTGGCGGCCTATCGCTCGGCGGCGAATCGCGAGATGGTGACATTGCCGTTGGCGCGGTAACATGAAAGTAAGAGGTTGGCAATGTTGAAAGCTGTACTGAAAAAAGGTGCCATCGTGCCGATCGAGCCCGTTCCTTCAGACTGGGAAGAAGGAGCCAGATTGGAAATCGCAAAGCTTGAGCAGGCGCCGTTGGATGTTGATACGTGGGCGAGCATGATGAAGCAACTCTGCGCGGATAGTTTGCCAGAGGATGAGGCGATCATGCGGCGGGCCATCGATGAGCACCGAAGAGAGGCCAAAGCCCAAGTGCGCCGTGATATGGGATTGCCTGAATGAAACGCTACCTGATCGATACGAATCACCTTGGCGAAGCAGTTAACCGTGTTTCCATGGTTCGTGATCGTATTCAGAAAATGCACCATGATGATGGTATCGTCTTTGGCACGTGCGGACCGGTCCTGTGTGAGCTTTTGGTTGGCGTTATCCTTCGCAATGATTCACCGGAAACGCGCAGGCGGCTCGATGGTCTGTTGCAATTGGTTCGGATTTGGCCGGTCGACCTCGCGACGGCGGACAAATACGCGAAAGCCTACCATGAATTGAGAAAGGCAGGCCGGGCTTTGTCGCAAGTGGACATTCTCCTGGCCGCGCTGGCACGCCAACTTGACGCCAGCATCCTCACGACGGATAACGATTTCCATGCCCTGACAAACATTCAAGCCGAAAATTGGTTGGCCAACTGATCGCGACGCCTATCGAGGTGGTTCATGTTCCGACTTGCATGTGTCTGCATACTCACCGCCTTAACCTCAATGAGCCCATTGTTGGCCCAAGGAAACAAGGACAAGAAACCTGCCTCCGACATCGGCTGGCAGGCGACGGGCAAGAGTGGCGCCGTGTCCGGCGGCGGCAGCGAAGCCGTCGCCGCCGGGTTGACGATATTGCAACAGGGGGGCAACGCGGCCGATGGCGCTGTCGCGACCATCCTCGCGCTCACCGTCACCGACAGCGAACGCGTTTGCTTCGGGGGCGAAGTGCCGATCATGGTCTACGACGCCAAGCGTAACGTCGTCGAAGTCATCTGCGGCCTCGGCACGGCCCCGAGACTGGCGACGCGCGAACACTTTGAAAAGAAGCGCGGCGGCATCCCCGCGAAGGGCTTCGAGTCCGCTGCGGTGCCCGGCCTGCTCGACGGCTGCGTCACCGCGCTCGATCGCTGCGGCACGATTACTTTCGCCGAGGCCGCCGCGCCGACGCTTGCCATTCTTGATCGTCACGAAAAACCGTGGCACGCCGATCTCGCAAGCACGTTGCGCCGGCTCAGCGACGCCGAGAAGCAAGCAGGCGGCGAACGCAAACGCGGTCTGCGCCATGTGGCCGACTGCTTTTATCGCGGCCCCATCGCCAAGGAGCTAAGCGCTTGGTCCGAGGCAAACGGTGGGCTCCTCCGTTACACCGACCTGGCCACGCATGTCACGCGCGTCGAGGATCCCCTCTCCGTTGATTATCGCGGCTATACCGTCTACAAAACTGGCGCCTGGAATCAGGGACCATATCTTTTGCAAACGCTGCGGCTCCTGGAAACTTTCGACTTGAAAAAAATGGGGCACAATCAACCCGACACGATTCACGTCATGGCTGAGGCGATGAAGCTAGCGCTGGCCGATCGCGATGCTTATTATGCCGATCCGTTATTCGTCGATGTGCCGACGGATGCGTTGCTATCGAAGAAGTATGCCGAGCTGCGTCGTCCGCTCATCGACATGAAGAAGGCGTCGCTCGTCAGGCAGCCAGGTGATCCGCGCAACATGCGGGCGATTCTCGACAAGCCGCCGCTCGAAGTCGGCGACGGCGGACCGGGAAAGGACACGACCACGTGCGTCGTCGCGGACAAGTGGGGCAACGTCGTCGCCGCCACGCCGAGCGGATTCCATGGTGTCATCGCGGGTAAGACCGGAGTCCAACTCGGCACGCGGCTACAAAGCTTCAACACCTGGAAGGGGCATCCCAACTGCATCGAGCCGGGCAAACGGCCGCGCATCACTTTGACGCCAGGCATTATCTTGAAGGAAGGCAAGCCGCTGTTGGCGATCAGCGTCGCCGGCGGCGATTTGCAGGACCAGACGGCCCTGCAAGTCATCGTCAACTGTATCGATCACGGCATGACGCCGGCCGAAGCCGTCACGGCAGTGCGTTTCGCAACCAAGCATCACCTCGGCTCCTTCCGCCAGGCGCCGCCGGAATTGGGCAGCTTGTTGCTGTATCCCGAAACTGCGAAGGCGACGATCAGCGATTTGGCGGCGCGTGGCCACAAGATCACGATGTCGCAGAAGCACCTTGCGGAGCCGAGCGTAATCGTGATCGACCAGAAGACAGGCGTACTGAATGCCGCCGGCGATCCGCGTGCGAAGAGGCACAGTGCAGCGTATTGACTATTCCGTTTAGCCGCGGTTCGCAGAACCGCGCGGGTCTACACATCTACGAGGATTTACCCGTGTCAACCGACATCACCCGACGCAAGTTCATCGCCGCGAGCGCCGTCGGCACCGCAGGTCTCGCTGTCAGCGTCCCAAGCGGAAGCGCCGCCGCCGCCGCGCAACCCGCGCAGCCGGAGAAGCGCGATCCGACGCGTTTTCAGATCGCTTGCATGACGCTCCCCTATGGGCAATTTCCGCTCGCGCGCGCCTTGACCGGCCTGCGCAACGCGGGCTATGCGCATATCGCGTGGGGCACTTCGCACCTGGAGGATGGCAAGCGCGTGCCCATCCTCGACGTCAAGGATCCGCCGGGCCGCGCCAAGGACCTGGCGAGCCGTTGCCGCGATATGGGCATGGAGCCGGTGATGATGTTCTCCGGCATCTATCCCGAAGCGAAGGACGGCTTCGAGGTTCTGCGTGCGCGCATTCTACAAGCGGCGGGCGGACGTGTGCCCCAAGTGTTAACGTTCGGCCACACGCGCGGCGGCAATGAGAAGGTATGGATCGAGCGATTCAAGCAACTGGCGCCGATTTGCCGGGACAACAACGTCACGCTCGTCGTCAAGCAGCACGGCGGCGAAACTGGCACCGGCGCCGCGTGCGCGCGCATCACGCGCGAAGTCAACCATTCGCACATCAAGGTCAACTATGACGCCGGCAATGTGATGGATTACCTGAACGGGAAGGTCAATCCGCTCGAAGATCTGCGCGCTTGCGCAGCGGAGGTGCGCAGCTTCTGCATCAAGGACCATCGCTTCTTCCCGGAGCCTCATCAGGATTGCGGCCCCGGCTTCGGCGAGGTCGATCACTATCGCATGCTCAATCTCGTCGCTTTCACCGGCATGACGATCTCGCTCTCGTGTGAGAATATTTTCGCCCCCGGCGTGCCGCGGCCCAGCAAACCCGAAGGCATCGACGCGCTGGCCCGGCGCGCGAAAGAGTACTTGGAGTTCGTGATCCAGGCGTTGCAGCGGCCGCGCCCAGGCAATTGACGCGATATTGGCAATCGCTTGCGGTTTCGCGCGATCGCATTTAATTCATGAACCGACGCAGCACATTGGCCGTGATCTTGCTGATGTTGTCATCCACCGGCAACGCACTCGGATAGCAGATCGAGCCCACCGAGAAGACGCCTCCACCCGAGGGCGTATCGAAGATCACCATCTCGGCGCCCCCCTCGTCCGGATTCAAGCCTTTGGCCAAAAGATGCACGTTTTTGGGCGAGTACTTTGAGATTTTGTCGGTCTCGTGCCCCGAGGCGCCGCCGGGACAGCGCATGTGCAGCGATTTTTCGCCGAACGAATCGCCGGCTCGCAAGCCCGTCCCGGCGAAAATCCAATGCCCGCCATCGACCACGCGATAAGGCGCGGCGGTCATGATGCCGCGCGGATCGAAGACGACGCCGAGCAGGTTTGCTTCGGACTCGTACCGGCGTGCGAAGCGGCTCTCGGCGCCATCCATGCCGGCGGGGAAAAGACTCATGATCTTCGTGTTCTGGCAAACCATACGGTCGCCGTCGAGCATTTCGACATCGCAGTTGAGCCCGTTGCCGCCGAGATACATGAGCTTACCTTTGCCGTCCATGACCCACGCCTTGACTTTGTCGTACATCGTGCGCGTCCAGTATTCGGGATGGGGTCCGAGGATGAGAACGCGATACTTCGACAGATCGAGCACGCCGTGATGAAGCTGAGTCTCGCTGTAGAGATCGTATGCGAAACCCTCGCGTTCAAGCCAGCCCAGCATTCGCCATTCCGCGGGGGCGATATGATTCGCGGAACGCCCCTCGATCGGGTCGGTGATTTTTTCCGCCGGATCGATGTGATTGATCGGCTCCGGTCGGTCGAACGACAGGGGCGCATAAGCGTCACAACCCCATGTCTGATGATTGGCGTCCTGATAGCGTTTCAATTCTTGCCGTGAATTGATAGTCGGCGTCGGCGGGAAACCGTCGGCGTGGATGTAGTTCGAGCGGCCGCCGAAGTTGTTGTACGCGTTCCAGTTGATGTTCGATGCAAGGACCGCCACCGACGCCGTCGGCTTTTTGGGTGCAACAATCCACGGGAAGGTGAAGCACGCGCCGGCCTTGGTCGAGGCATGAAAATAATAGAGCCCGGAGCGTGGCGGTCCTTCGACTTTTTGCAGATGATGTGGGCTCAGGTAGCCGATCTTGTTCCATTGCACGCCTACTTGCGTGTAGTCGCCGTCGGGAGTGACCTGCATGACCGCACGCGGGCCGTGCTCGTCGTGCCAGCCCAGGCCGCGGATGAATTCCTTCTCCCAGCCGTAGCGCCATAGCTCCAGCTTGTACGGCTCAACCGACGTGACGCGAAACTCGGCGGCTTCGCCCGAGCGCACGCACTTGGGCCAGGCATAACCGTAGAGCGTGTCGGACATGAGGCGAAAGTGATACGGCTCCCAGGCTTGCGGCGTCATGCGCACCCGTTTACATCCGAAACCAGGCTTCGAGAGCGTGACGAGGTAGTCGCCCGGCGGCAATTCGCAGTGGATCGACCCACCGGCGCGCGAACGCGCATCCCACGATTCGCCCTGAGCGTTCGTGAATTCCACGGCGACGTCAGCCAGCGCGACGTAGCGTTCATCACTGACGTAACCGATAAGCATATCACACCAAGAAAATGAACCACGGGGGGCACGGGGAACACGGGGGAAAGTCAGATTGAAATGCGTTTGATTCCTTGTTTGAGAAGCGGCACATTGAAATTGAGAAGGAAACCGCGTTTGAAGCGAAGGAGCTTGAGATAATTGATGACAATGGCGGTGTGAATGTGAGCAAAGGTATCGACGGACTTCAATTCCAGCAAGAGGGATTCAGCGACGATGACGTCGGCGCGGAAACCCGTGCCCAACTCTCGGCCATGATAAACGACCACGATTTCCACTTGTCGCCGTGCCGGAATACCCATCTCTTCCAACTCGATCATCAACGCCAGTTCATACACACTCTCCAGCAGGCCCGGACCGAGCGTTCGGTGCACATTGGTCGCAGCCGTCAGCACCTTGTCGATGAGTTCTTCACTGCATTCGATCAATGGACTATCCGGATTCATGAGAAATTCTCCGCAGACTCACACGGCATTTCCCCCGTGCTCCCCGTGCCCCCCGTGGTTCACTTGCTTGTCTCCAGAGTCAGCACTGAGCCGCCGATGTCGCCCTTGAGCGGCGTGTAGTGCATTTCACCTAGCGCCCATGAATCGATCTGGTCGCCATAATGCGGGCTGCCGGGATGGCCGGACGTGCTCGCGACCTCCGTCTGCCAGAGGCCAGCGTTCGGGTCGGCCATGTCCGCGACCATGCGAAAGCCGGCGCCGAGCGCCGATGCATAGTTGGCGTCCGCGCTGCCCGAACAGACGGTGACATTGTCGCCGCCGCACGGTTTACCCGTCAAATCGAGGAGTTGGCCGAGTTCGCCGCGTTTCGACAGGAAGTGCGGCTGTGCGAGGACATGCACGCGGCCCCAGGTCCAGGTGTTGGCGTCGTTGCCGAGTTTGGTGGTTAGCTCGTCGAGTGTGGCGCGGAAGGTTTCGCGGATCGCCTGCACCCGATCGCGCTGGAACCAGCCGGCGGCATCCTTCACCAGCAAACGCGCGCTGATGCCATAGGAGATCGACGCGACGAAGGCAGCCTGATCGGCGGGCAGGCGCTCGCGAGCAACCGTTTTCGACCAGTTCGTGAAGAAGACGTTGAAGATCGTCGCCGCCGCGGAATCGGCCGCAATGTGATAGTTCCAACCGCGCAGGAGCGAAACCGCCTGCTGCATGCGCGGATCGGCGTCGCCTTCGAGAGCGGAGATCAATGGGCTGACCGCAAGTGCCGCGCGACCCGAATGCACGTCCATCTGCATGCGTCGGCAGTCTTCGCGCGACCAGACCTTCTTCGCTTCGATGCGCTGCCGAATCCGCCGAGCGCGATGCCCCGATGCCCAGCAGCCGAAGAGTGGATGCGGAAAATCGCTCGGTGCGAGGCGATTGTTCGCCGTCGCGATGTAGCCGCGCTTGGGATTGGCGAGGCCAGGCATGTCGTCATAGCTCAAGAGGCCGGTCCACTGATGATTCGGATCCCAGCCCGGGCGGTAGCCGCGCTCGGCGCTTTTGCGTTGCGGAATGCGGCCGACGCTTTGAAAACCGATGTTGCCTTCGACATCGGCGAAGACGAGATTGAAGGTCGGACACAGCCACGGCCGGCCCGCTTCGCGAAACTCCGTGCAGTTCTTCGCCTTGCTCATGTGGATGGTCGCCGTCAACCACCCGCACGGTTCGAACCCAAGCCAGCGGACTGACACCGGCCCCGTCGGCCGGAGCTGCGGCGGCACGATCTCGTCCACGATCGGTCCGTTGCGCGACGAGCGGATCGACTTGCGGACTGCCTCCTGGCCGCGCACCGGAATCACCTCCGAGCGAATCTTGGCCGGCTCCCATTTGCCGTCGAAGAGAAAACAATCGGGATGAGCGGGATCGGTCTTCTCTTGATAGAGATCGCGCTGCGAACAGATGTTGTTGGTGATGCCCCAGGCGACGCGCTCATTGCGGCCAATCATGACTCCGGGCATGCCCGCGAGCGCGACGCCGGTGACGTTGAAGCTGCCTCCGTGCAGCCGGATTTCATGCCAGATGGAGACGGCGTAATAGGGGATGTGCGGATCGTTGGCGACGAGCGGTTTGCCGGTGTCGGTGCGATAGCCGTCGAGCACCCAGTTGTTGCTGCCGGGGCCGTCGTCGCCGCCGTATTCCCCTCGCCCCCTGGGAGAGGGGTTGGGGGTGAGGGCAGGCGCATATTCGCCGGGGTGGACGATGCTTTCCTCGTCCGTCTCGGCCAAAGTAAATTCCCTATACAACTCGCCCTCGCCGACCGCGCGCTTGACGAGTTCGGGAATGCCGATGACCGGGAATCGCCCCGTCAGATACCAGCGAAATTCGCCGATGATCGCCAGGCTGTCAGTCTCGCGCCACGGTTCCGGATGATAGTCGAGCAAATCGAACTCGATCGGCAAGCACGCCCGGCTCTCCTCCATAAGAGCGTTGATGCCGGCCGTGTACGCGGTCAACAACTCGCGCACGTCGGCGGGAAGCGTCGGCCATTCGCGTTCGGCGATTTGCGCGAGGCCAATGGTGCGATGCAGCAGATCCGAGTCGAGCGCTTCCGGGCCGAGGATCTCCGCGAGTCGGCCGCGCGGTTTGCGGCGTAGATAATCGAGCTGGAAGAGCCGATCCTGCGCGGTGGCGTAACCGAAGCCGAAGAAGATATCGCGATCGTTGTCGGCGTGAACGTGCGCGACGCCCCAGCGGTCGCGCTCGATGCGGACCTTGCCTTTGAGGCCCGCGAGCTTGCGTTCGCCTGTTGCAGCCGGCACGCGGCGGGCGCACTCCATTTTCCACCAGGCGTCGAATTCGGCACGCGTGATCTTGGCTGATTCGCAGACCTTGGCGATGGCGGCCCCGTCGCCGAGTTGCCGGAGGATTTCCTGGGAAGTGATTTGCATGAGAGTCTCGATTTCGCTTGCAATCTTGAGGCGTGTCACGATGATGAAGGCATCTTATCATCGTAGGTGTTCGTTGCGAGAAAAAAGTTTAGCTGCGGGTCGTAGACCCGCGCGGGTCGGCGACCCGCGGCTCAACAAGACGAGGTTCAATCATGTTTCACCGCATTTTCTTGTCATGTTACGTCACGTTGATTTTTGCCATTAATGTGTTCGCCGGCGAGCCGCCGCTCAAGATCGCGCCCTTCCAGGCCGATGTGACGCCTCCTATCGGCACGCCGCTTTGTGATGGACTTGTCATCCCCGCCAAGCAGATCGACGATCCGCTGTCGGCGCGCGGCGTCATCCTCTTCACGAATGAGAAGCCGATCGTGCTGTGCGCGCTCGATTGGGTCGGCATCGGCAACAGCGGGCATACCGCCTTTCGTGAGGCGATCGCCAAAGCGGCTGGCACGACAAGAGAACGCGTTGTCGTCCATTGCCTACACCCGCACGATGCGCCCGGCTGCGACTTTGAAGCAGATGCATTGCTTGCCCCCTTCAAGCTCGGCGGCAAATTGTTCGATCCGGTCTTCGCGCGCAAGGCAATCGAGCGCGTCGCCAAGGCCGTCGAGAAAGCAGCCAAGACGCCGCACACGGTCACGCACATCGGCGTCGGCAAAGCGAAGGTCGAGGAGGTCGCGTCCAATCGCCGCGTCATGGGGCCCGACGGCAAGGTCAAATACGTCCGCTACAGCACAACCAAAGATCCGAAGGTCCGCGCCGAACCGGAAGGGCTCATCGATCCATTCGTGCACCTCGTCACCTTCTACGATGGCGCAACCCCGATTGGCGTTCTCACCTACTACGCGACCCATCCGCAAAGTTACTATGGCAAAGGGGGCGTGAGTTGTGATTTCCCAGGCCTCGCACGCAATCTGCGCGAGCGCGCGCTCCCCGAACCGACACACATCCACTTCAATGGCGCCGGCGGCAACGTCACCGCCGGCAAATACAACGATGGCTCAGTCGAGAATCGCATGATCCTTGCCGATCGATTGGCGAAGGGGATGAAGTCGGCCTTCGAGTCGGCCAAGAAAGAGAAAATCGACGCAAGCAAGGTTTCCTGGCGTGTCGCGTCCGCGATCTTGCCCGTCAGCAAACTCTACAACACGAAGGACCTGAAAGCGAAGGTTGCCGACGAGAAGCTGAAGGAACTGGATCGACTACGGGCCGCGCGCGCCCACGTCTGGGCGCGGCGTTGCGAGGCGGGCGAGCAGATCGATATGCAGTGTTTGCAGCTGGGCTCCGCGTACATCCTGCACATGCCGGGCGAGTTGTTCATCGAGTATCAACTCGCCGCCCAGAAGATGCGCCCTGATTCGTCCGTGATGATGGCGGCGTACGGCGACTACGGCATGGGCTACATCGGCACGACGATCGCCTACACGCAAGGCGGTTACGAAACAGGACCGGTTTCGCGCGTCGCTCCGGAGGTGGAAGATGTGCTGATGAAGGCGATGCGGGAGTTGTTGCGATGACCAATCGTGTCCGGGCGAATGCTGCTTCTCATGCTGGATGAAAGCTAATGTGGCCCTGGCTAACGCTTCGGGTTGGTATAATAACTCCTCCCGGTCGCGTTGCGTATCGTCCTGATGCGTACTGGAATGGCTTTCATGCCTTTGTCCTTCCTAGGTAGACTTGGTTACCCCCAAGAAGCCACAGACTTGTTTTCTTGGTAAGATCAATCATTGAAATGAAATAGGTCTGTCGCGTTCAGCGAGAAGTGTCTATAATTTTCTTGTGAACTGCTGCTTACATGATATTTTCTCGGATATTGTCTTCCACTCCCAGGTGATGTGTCATGGCTCACCCAGAGAATTCGCCATTCCGCGCAGGGTCGAAAGTCTCCAGCGGCCATCGATTGGAAAGGAGTCTGGGCCAAACTTCGTCAGGCGAACGCTGGCAAGCCGTGGACATCGATGGGCGCCGGGTGATGTTGCTGATCGTGGCCGGCGCCGAGGTCGCGCGGGCGACGAAGGTCCTGGAGGCCATTGCAGATCTCGCACATGCAAACCTCATCCTACCGGAAGATTTTTGGACCGAGAAGAATCACTTATTCGTGCTCACTCAACTGACCCGGGCTGGCACGTTGCAAAATCGACTCGCCAGTCATATCAAGGAGAATCGGCCTGGAATTCCCAAGCCCGAGCTGATCGGCTATTTCCAGGACCTTGCTCGATGTCTGGACTACCTGCATTCCCATCAAGTCATTCACCGGGACGTGCAGCCTGACAACGTGATTCTGGAGAAAAACAGTGTCAAGCTTACCCATCCGGGCCTAGCCGATTCGAGCGCCGAGGGCGGCGGGACCGCCTGGAAGTTTGTGGCTCCTGAGCGCCTCGCGGGGGAGGCCCTGACGGCGTCCGACCAGTATTCACTTGCCGTTTCGTGGATCGAGCTTCGTCTGGGCCGGCCACTGTATCCGCAGGCCGAAACGGCGGTGAAATTTCGCGAGGCCCAGGCCTTGACCGTGCCAAATCTCGATGAACTGGATATTACCGAGCAGCAGGTATTGCGCAAGGCCCTGTCCTCCGATCCCAACCGGCGCTTCCCCTCGTGCGGCAACTTCGTGCAGGCGCTCGCTGTCGCAAAAGAATCCAAGCTGAAAAAATTGCCGCCCAAGACCCTTGCGGGGCCGGCACGCAATCGGCGGTTTGGCTTCACGCCTCGGCGACTGCTGATTGGGGGCGGCTATGGGCTCATGGTTGCGTCGATCGTATTGATGGTACTCGCTGCCAAGGAGCGCGGCAGCCTGCACGCGGAAGTGAAGGCTTTTTTGGAGAAAACCGACGAACGCCGCTTCGTGAACGCCGTCGCCAAGATCGATGAGGCGGGGCTGTTCGCTAGGCTCACGTCGGGCCATCTGCGCGCCGATATCGGTGAGCAATGGCGTAAAGACGCCCGGAAGCAACTCAACACCGAGAAACGCTGGAAGCGCGACGAATTCGTCAAAACCGAGAAGTCGCTCGGCGATTTACTCAAGCTGTTCCCCAATCAACACGCCGCCACCGCCAACCGTGCTGAGGCCAAGCGGTCCGCCGCCGTGCTTGATTATCTTGACAAGGGCCAATATCAGCAAGCTGCCGATTTGCTCCCCGTTGAGGGGCCGGGCCCGGACGACCAGCCGAAACTGTTTGCTTTCCTCGAAGACCAAATCAAGCACGACTGGACCGAAGCAACGAATGACCTGTCGGCCAAGAATCCTGCCGCTGCCCGCGTGGCGTTTGCACAGATAGAGAAACGCTTCAAGTTCAGGGAGCAGGACAACGCCCTTGCCAAGAACAATGTCGCCGCCATGAACAAGGAAATGGGTGGACTCCTCGCCAAAAATGATTTTGCTGCCGCGCAGAAGAGTTTCGCCGCGGCCGACCCGGCGACCGCCAAAGGCATGGGTCAGCAACTCGAGTCTCTCATGGCATCCAAGACCAAGGCGATGATGAAGGATGAAAAGGGGATGGCAGAGGCCATGGCCATGCTGAAATCAATGAATAAGGATTTTCCAGCAGGGGGTAAGGCAATGGAACGTTCGATGCTCGAAAGTCTGGTCCCGAAGGGCCAAGATCAGTTTGACCAGGAGCGAAAAGGGCCCGCCGGCGCTGGGCAGTACGTGGCCACACAGGAGCGGCTCGATACGCTTCAGAAGAACTTTCCGAAATCGGAAGCCGTCGGGAAACTGCGCCAGGAAATTTTTCAGACGGTGCGCAAGGACGCGGAGCGTGCCTTCAAGGAAGGTCGGCACGCCGATAGCCTGCAGCATTACGCCAGCGCACGCACCTTCGCCGGGGCCGAAGCGGAGCGCGCCGCCATCGACAAGAAGATGACGGAAGTCCTCGCCGCACAGGTCGCCTTAAATCAGGATCGCGATGTTGACGGTCGACTGCAAAGCACCTGGGCGCGTCCGCGTCCGGGGAATCCGGCTCTCCGTTGCGTGCGCTGAGCTTGAAAGCTCGCGCCGGCGCTGGTGCGAAAGCTGGTGAAGGGTATCGCCCAGAACGCGAATCGCCGCGGGAAATCGATGCAACGACGCGTGCCGGCCCGGCCGGCGAAGGGACAATAAATCCCTGCTCGCAAGACTAAACTACTTCCTGGATGCCTACGTTCCCGGCTATCTGCGCCTGCGCCGATTGCCGCGCCAGATCTGCGCCATCAGCCCATTCGATGGAGACTGCAAGCCGACAAGGGTTTCGCTTTTCGCCTTCGGCACGGGCAGACCAACGCTGCCGTTTCCGCACCCGTGGAACTATCACGAACCGATCCAGATCCTTGAGGCCTACTTTCATGGGGCCGATGCGGAGTCGGGGTCGGGCAGGCACAATCGCTATCTCGAAGTGGCCGGGTTCGCGCCAGTGCTGGTTACGCGCGATCCAGGAATCATCCGCGCTATCACTACCGAGACGGGCGACCACGACGGCCAGTTCGATCGCGATACGCTTCCCTCCACCGGCATTGCCCGCGCGACAGGAAAGGATACGCTCCTCTTCGCCAACGGTGCTACCTGGCGCAGGCAGCGCAAGCTGGCGGCCCCGTCGTTCGGCAAGACAACCCTCTTTCAGCCGGAGATGTTTCATGAATTCGCCGAGACCTTTCGCAACACCATCCGCCAGCGGCTCGACGCGCTGCGGCGACACCTGCATTCCACCGGCCAGAACCACATTCTTCTGCCGCTAGAGCCAGAGATCAAGGCCGTGATGCTGGAGATGCTGGCCAACAATTTTTTCGGCGCGGAGATTGCGTATGACGAGATCAGAAATCGCTACGTCCCCGCGCTGGAGCGGACCATCGATCACATCGTGCGCGACACCGTGGTGAACAGGCTGGGCCTTCCCATCCGCTGGCTGCCGCGCTTGAACCAAAGGATCGCTCAGGCGCGAGAGGATCAGGCGTGTTTCGACGAGCTGACGAGGCTCGTCCTTGCCAGGCGAAACGAAGGCCGGGGACTCTGGAGGCAGTTCAAATCCGACGCGCCAGATGAAAAGCTGCTGAGCAATCTGAAGGTATTCTTGGCCGGCGCTCTCGAGGCCACGACTTCCTTCGCGAGCTGGGCCATCGCGCACCTGGCGCGGAATGCCGTGGCTCAGGAAAAGGCCTATGAAGCGGTGAGGGACATCGACGACTACACGCCGGAAAATCTCGACCGGGCCGCGTACCTGAACCACGTTCTTGATGAAACATTGCGGCTGACTCCCTCGCTTTACTTTCTCCCGCGCCGGGCCACCGTGGACACCTGGATCGTGACTGCGGATGGGCGGAAGATGTTCTTGCCAAAGGGAACGCATGTTCTTTTGGACATCTGGCACGCGAACCGTCATGAAGACCACTGGGGCGTTCAGGCCACGGGTTATCCGGCCCTCGACTTTGTGCCGGAGCGCTGGGCGGAAATGGCAGCGCTGGGCCGCGGATCGAAGGAATCTCTTCACTTCGGATTTGGCCACGGACCGCGGGTTTGTCCTGGAAAGCATCTGGGTCAGCTCGAGGTTGGCCTGGTCGTCGGGGCGTTTGTGAAGATGTTCAAGTTCAAGGCCGACAATCCGAGCACCGAGGCCAAGGCAGGCGTCTCGACGAAGCCTCGGGACGGCACTCTGGTCGATCTCGAACTGCGTTGACAGCGTTCAAAATGGTCGATCATCGGGGATGAAACCGTGATGCATCGCTTCAGTTTGGCATATCTATTCCTGCTACTCTTACCACGCGCGGCCGCGCTGGCCGACGATTGGCCTCACTGGCGCGGCCCGAATCGCAACGGCATCTCCTCGGAGCCATCCGGTTTCGAGAACGGCCGTTGGTTCAGCGACAAGCCGGCGTGGCGCGTAAACGTCGGCAAAGGCTCGTCCTCGCCTCTCGTCGTCGGTGATAAGCTCTACACGATGGGCTGGAACGCGGGCAACGATGTCGTCGTCTGCCTCGACGCTGCCACGGGCAAGGAGATCTGGTCGCAGTCGTATGCGTGTCCGCAGTTTGGCCGACTGGCAATGGGCGATCAGAGTCAGTACGCTGGGCCGTCGTCCACTCCGGAATTCGATCCCGCGACCGGATATCTCTATACGCTCAGCACCAATGGCCATCTGCACTGCTGGGACACAAAAAAAGCAGGCGAGCGGGTCTGGGCCTTCAATCTGCACGACAAATACAAGATCGCCCAACGGCCGCGCGTCGGCGCCAGCGGGCATCGCGATTACGGCTTCGTCACGTCCCCTCTGGTGTCGGGCGATTGGCTCCTCGTCGAAGTCGGCGCCATGCAAGGGACGGTCATCGCCTTCGACAAGCGCACCGGCAATGAAGCCTGGCGTTCCGAACTCGCGGAGCCGGCCGGCCACACGGGCGGGCTTGTGCCCATCACCGTCGAAGGCGTCCCTTGCGCCGTAGTGCTGACGCATTTCCATCTCGCCGTGCTCCGTCTCGACAAGAGCCACGAAGGCAAAACGCTCGCCCGGTACCCCTGGGTCACTGAGTTTGCCAACAGCATCCCAACTCCCGCCGTGCATGGGCCGCACGTGCTCATCACGTCCGCCTACAACCACATGACGATCTGCAAACTGAAAATCACCTTGAAGGGGGCCGAGAAGATCTGGGAGCAAAAATACCCCTCCGGCGTGTGCAGCCCCGTGATTCACAAGGGCCGCGTCTATCTGGCGTGGAAGACAATCCGCTGTCTCGACTTCGACACCGGCAAGCAGCTCTGGTCCGGCGAAAACAGCGGCACACCCGGCTCCTGTATCGTGACGGCCGACGACCGCCTGATTGTCTGGTGCAAGACGGGCGAGCTGCTGCTGGCTGAAACCGCTGAACGCGCGCCGGACCAATTCAAGCTGTTGGCCGAGAGCCGCCGTGTTCTGTCCGAGACGGCCTGGCCGCACGTGGTGCTCTCGAACGGCCGGCTTTACTGCAAGGACCGAGCGGGGAATTTGGTGTGCTTCCAACGATGAATTCTACGCGAAATCGCGTTGACCGAAGCGAGCTCTCTGCTATGCTCATTCGCCTTTTGCGAACGACGAACTCGGCAGAGAGGATAACATTGGCGATTTACTTGGTCGTCTCGGTATCCTCTTCGCTTGCTTTCCTTGCGCGGGTTGCCTCTACCTTTCCTATTGCCTTCCCGAAGTTAATCATGTGGCGTCCGTCGATGTTCAATGTCCGCGCGACGAGATGATCGCCTACCGTGTTGATACGCGATCCGCGAATACCATGGTCACGGGAATCTGCTTTGGCGGTCCGCGCGGTTTCAAGACGAATGACCAGCAAGTCCTGACTCCCATCGCCGCGCCGCCTCAAGGAACGACGCCGCATCAGTGGGGCGTCAGCGTTGAACACGGCTGGCGATGGGTCGGTTTGTGGAACTGGACCTCGGACTTCACCAACCATACCTTTGCCGTGCGGCTCTACCGGTGCGGTTTCGCCACGATCGAGCTGAAGCCCGGGCAATCGCCGCGCGAACTGAAGTGGACCGATGCGGAAACGCTTGCCGAAGCCGGAGGTCATGCGAGAACGTCTGTGGGAGAAAGCAAAACGACTCAGGGAGATGGTTGACTGATCCAATTTTCAACACGCAGGTCTGGCAATGCCTCGAAATCGCGATCCGTCGTGAGAATGACAGGCGTGTGTTGCCGACCGAGAGCTGCCAGCATCATGTCCACTTGTGAGAGTATCCGGCCTTTCTGGCGCAATTCGTTGAAGACCTCGCCGAACAAACGGGCCGTGTCCGCATCGATGGACCACATGCGGACGTGGCGCAGGAGTTGTCCGAGTCTGCGGCGATTCTCTGCCGGCTTTGCCGTTTGTTGAATGCCGGCTTCCAGTTCACACAACACCGGAAAACAGCACACGAAACGATTGCCGCTTCTGCGTTCCTGGTGAATCCGATCACGCAGCACGGACACCTTGTGCAAAGCGGCGGAAAGATGATTGCAGTCGAGCAGATAGATGGCCATCAGCTCAGCCCCATTTGCCGCCGGACTTGTTCTTTTGCTTGCAGACGGGCTTGGAGCAGCGCTTGACTCAAGCGCTGCTCGTCCGCGGGATCGCTGTCGGCACAAAGGCTTGCGAGCAGCGCGAAGTCACGATCGATCTCCTCGGGAGTCGGCTCATCGTCGTCCACGCTTTCGATGCGCAAACGCTGCCCATCCTGCCAGTTCGCAGGCAATGGCTCCAGGGGGCGAATTTTCCCATTTTGCAGGATGGCAATTGGCATCGTGCGAATACTCCGAAGGTTTCATTCTTCTCGTTTTGATTCTACCATCGACCGACCGCCCGCGCCTAGCCATTCAGACGAATTACAGAACAGCCCGTGCGTGCAAGATCCTTTTTGTTCCTTTTCCCAGGTCTCATGCTCGTGTATCATCCTTACAGATGAGCACCCTCTACCTCGGCGCCGATCCGCGCAGTCTCGCTGACAGGCTCGCGGACGAACTGGATGCCTCGGCCAAGCATGGCGACTTCTTCGAGACGACCCTCGTCGTCGTGCCGAATCGCTGCATGCGCAAGTGGCTGCGTCTTCATCTGGCGCGGCGGCTCGACGTCGCCATCAATCTGCGTTTCGAGGAAATCGACGCCGCCCTCTGGCAAATTCTGACCCATGCCGATCCGCGCTCGGGTGTTGCTGTGCCGGAGCCCATTGATGAGAATCTCTATCGCCTGATGATGTTGTCGGTGTTGCTCGACGAAGACGACTCCGAGCTCGCCCCCTTGCGCCGTTATCTTCAGTTGCAGGAGGCCGGTCTTGCGCGGCTCTCGTGCCGGCGGGCGTGGCATCTCGCGGATCGTCTCGGTCTGTTGCTGCGCGATTACGAAGAGCATCGCCAGGACGAATTGATCCAACGCTGGTTGAAATACCATCTTGGACTGAAGGGAGCGAGCGAGTTTCACCAGATGATGGAACGCGCTCAGCGTGCCCTCTTCTTGCACATCACCCGTGAACCCGACGGCAAACGCGCCTTGCTCAATCGTCTCGGTGAACGGACCTTGAAGTCGCTTCCTCAGTACGCGATGGAGCTGCTCACGTTGGACCCGCGAGAGGGGAAGCAGGCGGTTCACTTTTTCGGCTTTAGCCACCTCGCTGATCTACACGCTCGCGCCATCACCTGGCTTGCGGCCTCGTTTGACGTGCGTTTCTATCATCTCAATGCTGCGACATCCGCGATCGAGTCCGTCGACCTCGCAACGCTGCCCGCGATTGCGGACGGGCTACGTGAGGCTGATGGCAGCGACATCGCGCGTCTATGGGGCCGCGCCGGAGCGGAATCGCTCGGCTTGATCGCGCGGCGATTCTCGGCGGCAAACTTCCTCGTCGAACGTGTGACCGATTCGAGTCGGCCGCGCGGCAAGCGTTCGGTCAGCGTACTCGCGAGGCTGCACGATAATCTTCTTGGCCGCGCCAAGGGTAAGACTCGCCTCGAACAGGATTGCTCGCTGCAAATCGTCGGCTGCCCCGGCCCGATGCGCGAGGCCGAGACCGTTTGCAACAGCATCCTCTTCAATCTGCATGAGAACAAAACGCTGCGCCAGACCGACATCGCCGTCCTCGTGACCGACATGACGAAATATCGTCCAATCCTGCAAGCGGTGTTCGAGCGGCCGCCGCGGCGTTTGACCTACAACATGCTCGATTACAGTGCCGCCAACACGAGCACCTTCGGGCAGGCGCTGTTAGGCATGCTCGATCTGGCCCTCGATTCGTTTTCGCGGGCGCACGTCTTTCAGGTTGTGCTCAATCCGTGCTTTCTCGCCAAGCTCGGCATCGATCGCACGGCGGCGACGGTCTGGCTCGATTGGGCAGACAGCCTCGGCGTTTATCAAGGTTGGGACGCTCAGGAAAAAGAGGAGCAAGGCTACCCGCGTTCCCCGTTCTATGCGTGGCGACTCGGTCTGCAACGCCTGCGGCTGGGACGATACATGGATGTCGTCGCCGAGGATGACGGTGAACCGGCGCCGCGCTACGGACACATCATCCCGTTCGCCGATCTGGCCAGCGGCGATCGCGATCAGCTCGACGCGTTCTGTCAAGCAATCGAAGGCTTGCTGCCGACTCTGACTCGATTACGCCGCGCGAACATGACCGGCGAACGCTGGGCCATCGTTCTGCGCCGGCTCATCCATGAGTTTCTCGAAGTTCCCGAAGATCGTCCCGAGGAAGGGCAAGTTCGCGAAGCCGTGCTCGCCGCCCTCGAACCGCTGACGAGCTGGGACGCCTTACAGCCTGCATTGCGCAAGAGTCGCGGCCTGCCCCTGGCTCTGGTGCGCGAGTATGTCCAAAGCCAGCTCGAAGCGCTCGAAGGTCATCACGGCGAGTACCTGACCGGCGGCGTCACCATCGCGCAATTGCAGCCGATGCGCGCCGTGCCGTTCGCCATCGTCTACGTGCTTGGCCTCGGCGACGACCTTTTCCCCGGCAGCAATGCGTTGTCGTCCTTTGATCTGCGCGGCGTGCAGCGGATTCCGGGCGACATCCGGCCCGCCGAGCAACGGTTGTACGATTTTTTGGCGACCATTCTCTCGGCCCAGCAGAAGCTCTACCTCCTTTACAGCAATCATAATCTGCAGAAGGATCAAGCGCTCCTGCCCGCGGTCCCTTTGCAACAGTTGCAGCGCTATCTCGGCCAGCACATTCTGGAGGACAGATTTGAAGCCGTGACGATGCCTGTCGCGCTCGATGACATTCGCTATGTCGATCCCACGCGGCAGCCGAAGACACAGGATGTGCTTGTGCAATACCGCGAGGCCGAACGCAGTCTCAGTCTGCGCGCCGTTCAGCGTAACCACCAACTCGCTCTCACGGCTGCACAGCAGACCGAGCTTGTACAGCAGTACAAGAGCTTCCAGCAGGACTTCACGCTCGCGGCCGAGCCGAACGAGGCGCCGGCGAAAACGCATCTCGTGGCGCTCGGCGAATTGCGGCGATTCTTGCAGATGCCCGCGCTGGCGGCGTTACGGCGTCATCTGCATATCGACGAGGACGACGAAGCCGAAGCAGAGGATGACGAACCGCTCGTCACCGGACAACGCGCCGCCAACGCCCTCGTACGGCAAACGATCCAGCAGTTGCTTCAGTCGGCGACGAAGACCGGCGTCAAACTGGCCCTGCAATCATGGCAAGAACGCTTCACGGCCGCCTACGCTGACGCGCGACTGCGAAGCCAGGTGCCGGAGGAAGCGTTCGGCGAAATCGATCAGGCAGCCCTGCGCCGCGACCTGATGGAGCGCATTCACGGGGCCGGCCAAATCGAGTCCTTTCTGCGCGAACATGAGCAGATGACATTCTGCGGCCCGGTTTTGATCGGCGAAAGCATGACACCGCTCGGTGCGCGCCTGCGATTCCCGGCATTGCGTTTGCGTCCCGGCGATGAAGGGAATGCCAGCGCTGCCGGGGAGATTCGCATCGTTGGGTCGATGAGTCAGGCGTGGCATACGCCGGAACGGTTCGAGGTTTTGATCGTCACGAATACGAAAAAAATCGACGCGCGGGAGGTGTCCGCGTCGCTCTTCGAGCCAATGTTGTTCTACCTGGCGATGCTGGCGGGAACGGAAACGAATCGCGATGGCATCGCATCGCAGGCCTGGCTGATGACGCGAGAAACGGTACTACACGTCGCGCATCAGGGAGGCATCGCGCGCTGGACGTTGCCGGCGGGGACGATCAGTCCGGTCGAGGCGCTGGCGTATCTCGTCGAGTTGACACGCGATTTCCTCGATCCAACGCAATTCGACTTGTTGCCGTTCGAGTTGCTGAGCGTGGGGCCCGAATTGAAGCGTGCCTATGATTCGACCTTCACGGGACAGGTCGGACCGGGGGCATTTCGAGAACTGCTTCAAGACAAGATCGTAGAGGCGCGTGAGAGCACGTTTGGCCGGCCGAAAATTCCGCCGCTCGTGGAGATGATTCAGGCGAAATTGCCGGAGGACGCTCTCGCGAAGGTTCAACGCCGCTTCCGTTTGCTCGACCGTGCGCCGGCACTCGTGCGCCGTCAGCCGAAGGCGACCAAGACAAAACGAGCGTCAAAATCATGAACGAAACCCCTGCCAGCGTGGAGAACTTCGATCTAAGCCGGCACGCGGTCGTCGAGGCGTCGGCCGGTACGGGGAAAACGTACACGATCGAGAACCTTGTGCTGCGTCTCTTGACGGAGGAGGACGTGCCGCTCGAGCAAATCCTCCTCGTCACCTTCACCGAGAAAGCGACGGGCGATCTGAAGACGCGTTTGCGCATCGCCCTCGAACGCGCGGCCCAACGCAGCGACGACGATGCGGCACGTTACGCCACGGCGCTCAGTCAATTCGATCAGGCCCCGGTTTTCACGATCCACGGCTTCTGTCAGCGGCTCGCCCAAGAGTACGCGCTGGAGCAAGGCCAGGACTTTCGGCTCGGCCTCGCGGACGATCCCGATCTGCTCCGGATGCTCTTGCGCGAAATCCAACGCAAGGACTGGCGCAAGCACTTTGGCCCGCGCCTGCGCGCCGTTCTCGAAACGGCGAATTACAGCCGGGAGACCGCGGAGGACTTTGACAAGAAAATACTGGAGATCGCCAGCCGTTGCAAGCCGCGCGCGGGGCATCAGCTTCGTCCGACGTTTGTGCTCGACTGGTGGCAGCGGCTCGACGAGGCCGGCGCCAACTGGACCGGGCAACTCGAAATCTTCACGATTCACGCCCTGCATGAACGGCTGCGCGACTACAAACGCCAGCACGGCTTTCAGAGCTTCGATGACATGATTGCCGATGTTGAAGAATGCCTTGATCCCGCCAGGAATCCCGATGCCGAGCGCTTCGCCAAGGTGTTGCGACAGCGTTATCGCTACGGCATCGTCGATGAATTCCAGGATACCGACCCGTTGCAGTGGCGCATTTTTCGGCGCATCTTTCTCGACGGCCGCGAGTCGAAGCTCTTCATCGTCGGTGATCCCAAGCAAGCGATCTTCGGCTTCCGCGGCGCCGACCTGCCGACCTATTTGCACGCCGCAAATGAGATGACGGGGCGTTTCAGCGCCTGCGCATATCCGCTGCAAATCAACTGGCGTTCCGATCCCGATTTGCTCGACGGCTTGAATTGCCTGTTCCAGGACGGCGAGTGGTTCCCGCAAGCCTCGGGGATCCGCTACCTGCCTGTTCATGCGCCCGACGATGACAAACGGCAAACACGCATCGAAGAAGACCACACCGATCGCCCAGCCCTGATGATGGTCGATCTCGGCGACGCGCCGACGATGAAGCTCGCCCAAAAGCAGTTCGCGCGTTTCATCGTTCACGAGATTCAACGCCTGCTCAACGATCGCGACGGCCCGCGTTTGACCTTTGCGCACAAGAGCCTCACGGCTCGGCCGATTCATGCCGGGGACTTCTGCATCCTCATCATGAAACGCCCCGACGCGAATCCTATCGTGCAAGCGCTCGACTTCGCGGGGATTCCTTACAGCTTTTACAAGCAGACGGGGCTCTGGCATTCGGACGAAGCCAATCATGTCGAGATCCTCTTGCAAACGCTCGTCCGTTCCGACGATGCCGCATCGTTTCGCAAGGCGCTCTTGACGTGCTTTTTCCGCATTAAACCGACGGACCTCGCGCGTTGCCCTGACGTGCCGATGCAGCATCCCGCCCGGCAACTTTACCAAAGTTGGCTCGCCTGCGCAGAAGAGCGCCGCTGGTCAGCGCTGTTCCGATCGCTTCTGGAAGACACGGGTCTTTTGTTTCACGATACCGATCAACCCGACGCCGATCGACGGCTGACAAACTTGCGGCAAATCCTGTCGACGTTGGAACAGGTCGGCCACGGATTCAATTTCGATCTCGTTGGCATGCTCGACTGGATCGTCCAACGCCGCAACCAACGCGACAGCGGCGAAACGGACATGCAGCCGGTGGACCTGAATCGGCCGCGAGTCAAGATCATGACCATCCATTCGAGCAAAGGGCTGGAATTTCCGATCGTCTTCATGGCCGGCGGCTTCACGCAAGGCAACCAGATCGGGACGACGATCTATCGCGACGACAAGCAACGCAGCGTTTTCGATCTCTGTCCGGACAATGACGCCAGGGAGCGAGTCAGCGCCGAGCTATTGTCCGAGCAGAGACGATTGCTATACGTGGCGTTGACGCGGCCGATCTTCAAGCTCTATGTGCCCAAGGTGAAGATTCCCCAGCGCAGACAGTGGGTCGGACCGGCGGGGACCATCCTGTTGTCCGCGCTGGAAAAGGCGTGCCCGGACAAACTCGGCCCCCTCGTCGCGGAAATCATCAAGCCGGCGCCTGCCCTCGTGCTCACGAAGCCCGAATCGGACGCTGTGTCCGAAGCTCAACCGCTTCATCCCATTCAGATCAATGGCCCGCTCTTTCCGGTGATCGATCAAGGCCTCGGCAAACGCCGGATCGTGGTGCGCTCGTTTTCGAGCATGACGCGGCATCACCTGTCGCAAGTCGGCGAGGGCGAGAGTTTCGGCGCGGCGTTGCCGCGCGGCGATGAGGACGCGGCGCCGCTGGCCGAGCGAGACGATCCATTGCGCGGCCCCGTCTTCGGCGACATGGTTCACAACGTCCTTGAGCGCATCGATTTCGCGGAGGTCGCACGTACGGAACAGCCGGATGAGCTGATCGTCGCCGGCGCGCGGGCGCGCACGCTGATGGACGCCGAGATTCGCGCCAACGTCGGAAAATTACGCACGCGCACGCCACGCGAAAAACTTGAGGACGCGTGCCGGACGCAAATCGCGGCTCTTGTCTGGCACTCTCTGCGTACGCCGCTGGCATGCGTGGGTTCGCCCTTGTGCGCGATACCGACGCGGGATCGATTACACGAGATCGAGTTCCAGTATCCTGAACACGCCGGCGCCGCGGTCGCCAGTGACGTGCGCGCGGAAGATGGTTTCATCACTGGCTTCATGGATCTGTTGTTTCGGGCGAGGGAGCGATATTACCTCGTCGATTTCAAGACTAACCTGCTCGCCGCGTATGGCCCCGCGCAGATCGAGCGCAGCATGGACGAGTCCGATTATCACCGCCAGTACCAGCTTTACCTGCAAGCCGTGTTGCGCTGGCTGCGGCGCGTGCATGGACCGCAATTCGCTTTCGAGAAACACTTCGGCGGCGTGTATTATCTCTATGTGCGCGGCATGAACGGCCGCGACGAGACGACGGGCGTCTTCTTTCACGCGCCGACCAAGCAAGATCTGGATCTCAAGCACGTGTTGAATGGTTGAGGGAGAAAATGGTCGAATCAGGTGAATTCCCCTATTTCCTGAGAGAGCTGTTCCCGGATGCTGGGGCGGCGCTCGCACGTTTGTTGCAGAGCGCTGCGGAAAACGCGTACCTTTCACGCACCGATTTCTACACCATGCGCGACTGGCTGGAACTGGCCGACCGCACCGATGACGAGGCCTTGTCTGCCATCCTGATCTTGATGTTGACGGCATTGGAAGAAGGCAGCCTGTGCATCGAAATCTCCGCGCCGTCCCTCGGCGGCCGCCTGGCTGATTTGGCGTCCGACGCCGACGCCAAAGAATGGACGCGGCGCATCTTGGCCGCGCTTGACGGACGAGGGTTTCCGGAACTGATCGGCGCCTCGCTTCGCGATGCCAGGCCGATCGTCGTCCAGGAATTCGCCGGCCTGCGCCATCTCTATTTCCAGAAGTACTTGCGTGCAGAGCTCGATTTCAGACGCGAACTAGAAGCGCGTCTTGCAAACAAGCCAGAGGAATTGACTGCCGAGTGGGCAAACATTCTTAACGAGGTGCTCCATCGTGATCCGCTGCGAATCGCACACCGACCGCTCGAACTGGATCGCGATCAGAAGCTCGCGCTGGGCGTCTCCCTGTGCAGTCCCTTCGCGATTATCTCAGGCGGTCCAGGGACCGGCAAGACATCGATTGTCCTGACGCTCTTGCGCTGCCTGATGCGCGGCGGCGTTTCTCCCGAGCGCATCGCCATCGCCGCGCCGACTGGGCGTGCAGCGCAGCGTCTCACCGATTCGCTGCGTGTCGGGCTTTCGCGGCTCGAATCGCCCGCCGACGCTCCGCTTGCCGACCTCGCCGCGTCCACGCTGCATCAGCTCCTCGGCTATCGTCCGACGCGCAATCTCTTCACCAGGCATCGCGAGAATCCCATCCCGGCCGATGTTGTCATCATTGACGAAGTCTCGATGGTCGGTCTGGTGCTGATGTCGCAGCTACTCGACGCGCTGGATTCCGGCACGCGGCTGATTTTACTCGGCGACAAGGACCAACTTCCTTCCGTCGAGGCCGGGGCCGTACTCGCTCAGCTCGTGCCGGATGGGCAAGACAACGGCTTCTCCGACGATCACGCCGAGCGCCTTGCCAAGATGTTTCCCGATCTGAATGTTCCTCGAAATGCGCGGGCGCGGGCGTTGCAGGATCACGTCGTCCTGCTCAAGACGAATCATCGCTCGGAGCCGCGCATTCGTGAAGCCGCGCAGGCGATCAACGCTCAAGATGACGGCGTTGTCGATCGGCTGCCGCGCGTGACGGGACTCGACACGTTGGAATCGCAAGGGGGTTGCTGGCTTCTGGAGCAAGTTCAGCAATCGGGAAACGAGATCCGCGCCGTTGTGCAGAAATGGGCCGACTACTCCTACGCGCACAGCCGGCACAATGGCGCGACGCTGGCCGAGTTGCTCGGCGCCGCCTCGACCGACGATGCGATCAAGATGCCGGAGCGTGTTCGCGATTTGTTCACGCTGCTGGATCGCTTTCGGCTCTTGACGCTAGTTCGAGACGGCGCCTGGGGCTGCGTTGAAATCAATCGCACGATCGATCAGTATCTGCGCCCGCGTCTCGATCCACAAGCGTGCGGCCGGCTCTTCGTGGGCGCCCCGGTGCTCATCACGCGCAACGACGCCCCGCGCGGGCTTTTCAATGGCGACGTCGGCATTACGCTACGTAATCGCAAGGGGGGCCTCGACGTGCTCTTTCAGCGTCAAGGTGGCTGTGCGGCATTCCCAGCGGAGGCGCTTCCCGCACACGAGCTCGGCTTCGCGCTGACGGTTCACAAGAGCCAAGGCTCCGAGTACGCCAATGTGATGGTCGTTCTGTCGCCGACAGGGGGCCGGCGGTTATTGACGAAGGAGCTGATCTACACGGCGATCACGCGTGCCAAATCGCTTGCGGTCATTTGCGCCGCCAAGGACGTGCTCAAGTTCGCGATCCGCCGAAAGATTGTGCGCGAGTCAGGCGTGTTCCGCCATGACCCGTAGAGGATGCGAAATCGTAACCGTTTACCCCTCTCCCCTGTACTCAGGGGAGAGGGGCCGGGGGGTGAGGGGTTGGGGCGTCGCGCAACTGTCTGTTCTTCCCCCTCACCCCCGACCCCTCTCCCCCTGAGTACAGGGGGAGAGGGGAGATCAACGGTTACGCAAGCTCAAACGGCTGGCAGATCCAACAATCGCTTCGCATTGGCGTGATACACCATCCCAAGCACATCGTATGGCAATCCGACGCCGCGCAATGTCGGCGTGCTCGCACCATCCGTCGGCGTGAAGTCGCTGTCCGCGATCGGGCTTGGGCCGACCCAGGCGCTTTCCCATAGCGTGCGCTGACACCAATAGCGGCTCACGTAGTGCGCGCGGGTCAGATGATGCCGCGTCACCAGATCGGTGCCGAACAGGAAGCGATCAGGATAGCGCAAGATCAGATCGCGATGCGCCTTGGCGCGTGGCGACACCTCGCGAACTTGCCATTTCGTGGCGCTAGTGTCGATGTGGAAGCACGGGTATTTTTCGAGGAGCGTTTCGAGATGATCCGGGTGCTCCGAATCGCCGGCCATGTGCGCGCCGATCCAGATCATGTCGGGAAACAGCGTCATCATGCGTTCGAGACCGACGTAGGCATCCGCCTTGGTGCCGAACTTGGCGATGTCGGCGTAGACAGTGCGAAACCAGACATCGGGATCGGCGACATGCACCATGACGATGCGTACCCCCGCGGAGCGCGCACGCTTGAGGGCCTCGATGCGCCAGGGGGCATCAATGAAAAGACCGCGTTCGCGCCCGCGCGGCGCCGACCATAGCTTGACGATCTTGACACCCAGCTCCAAGAATTGCTCGAAGGTGTGCAACGCTTGCTCGTCGCTTTCGTCGGCGGTTCGTTTGTTGACCATCGCGTTAAATTGAAGCTGATCGCCGAATCGCTTACGTAGGGGAACGATATCGTCAGGCGGGCACATCGTTACAGTCTGCGTGATGCCGAACTCGGCTGCGGCGGCGAGCATGATTTCAGCTTGTTGTAGACTCGCGCCCGGGCCCTTTCCGAGCGGCGGTCCGGTCGGCGGGTCGCCTGGCCGCGTGAGCATGACGTGGGAATGAAAATCGACGATCGGCCCCATGTAGCCCAGGTGGCGCCGATCCGCGTAGTCTATGCCAGTGACGTTGTATTCGGGTGGGGGTGAGGTCATGCGCCGATCTCCGCCGGGTGTCTTGAGCGAGGTTGTTCAGCCGCGGGTCGTAGGCCCGCGCGGTTCTGCGAACCGAGGCCAAACCGCACGTCAAAAAATTACCGGCTTGCCGAGCGCCCGTCTTATGACCGTGAATTGCCCGCCGTGCATCAGCGTGTGATTCGCGGTCAGGATCAAGAGGGCGCCCAGGGTCGGTGCGTGCTGCGCCATCATGTTCGTGACCGTCTTGTCCAGATCGGCGTCGGAAAGCTTGTCCACGGCGGCGATCGTCGCGGCGCGCATCTTGCCGAACCATTCGAGATACTGCGCCTTGCCGAGGTAGCCCTCGGCCGGTTCGACCTTCCCCGTGCGTTCGCTGCCAAGCGCTGCGATCGCGGCCGGAGCTTCGGGATAGTTGACGCCGGGCAATTCGCCGAGGAGGAGAAATTTTTCGGCCATGATGAGGTGGGCGAGTTGCCAGGCAATATTATTGGCGCTCGGAACGGGACGTGCCGTCAGGTCTTTGTCGCTCAGATCGTTGAGGAACATCTGGAGCGTGTCTTGAGTGGAACGCAAGGCGATCTTGACCACCTCTTTGGCTTGCATGGAATGCTCCATAGGGGGAAGAAAATAATCTCGCAGATCATGATATGACTTGCAGCCGTGGGGCACGTTGCCAACGTGCCCCACAAGAATCAAACACCCGACAGCACGGCTCGCAAGCGCGCGATTTCTTCTTCCTTGCGATAGACCCAATCCGGCGCGCAGATACGGTGCAGCTTCCAGCCGAGCCTGGTGAGAACCTCTTCGCGCAAGCGATCGCGATCGCGCGCGACCGCGGTCTGGGCGTACATCGGTCCGTCGAAAACGATGCCGAGCACGAACTGGCTCGCCTGCTTGCCGTCGCGTACGCCGACGTCGATGCGGCAGGATCCGCAGCCGACGAACGCCACACTCTCGCGCCCCAATGCCTTGAGCGTGTGCATTACGTCGTCATGTAAGGCAGTCGGCGTCATCGGCACGGCGTCCTGATCCGGATCGATTGCGCTCAAGCCTCGTTCGGCAAAATCGAGAAAGCGCTTCACATGTGCGAGTCCCTTGGCGTTTGAGCCCGCGAGATTGATGTCGGCAGCGCGAATGGAGCTGACCGCGATAAGACGCTGACGAGCGCGCGTGACGGCAACATTTAGACGGCGCTCGCCTCCCTCACGATTGAGCGGGCCGAAATTCAACGCGATCTTCCCCTGGGCGTCGCGGCCATAGCCGACGCTGAGGAGGATCACGTCGCGTTCATCCCCCTGGACGGTTTCGAGATTCTTGACGAAGAAGCCGCCGAGCCGATCGTCCTTGAAGAATCGCTCGAGAGCGGGTTTCTCGCGCAGTTGACATTCGATTTCGTCCTCGATCGCGTTCATTTGAGCATAGCTGAAGGCGATGACGCCGAGCGTCTTGTCGGGCGTCGTTTGAAAGTGTTCGAGCACGAGGCGAGCAACCGTCTGCGCTTCGCGTGGGTTGTCGCGTTTGCCGCCGCGGTCGTAGATGCCGTCCTTGACGTGGCGGAATTGCACGCCGAGCGTGGGATGCTGGTAGCACGCGGATGGAAAGGTAATGAGTCGGCCGTCGTAATAGCTTTCATTGGAGAAGGCGATGAGGTGCTCGTGCTGGCTGCGATAATGCCAGCGCAGCGACTTGCGCGCGAAGCCGGCGCCGAGGCAGGTGTCGAGCACGCTCTCGAACAGCGGCGTCTCGTCATCGTCGTCGCTCTCGTCGGAGGACTGCGTGAAAAACGTCGTCGGCGGCAGTTGCTGATTGTCGCCGCTGACGATGAATTGATTGCCGCGGTAAATGGCGCCGATCGCGTCCTCCGGCAAGATCTGCGAAGCCTCATCGAAGACGACGATATCGAACTGCAGCTTGCCCGCATCGGCCGGCAAGAACTGACTGACGGACAGCGGACTCATCAGTATGCACGGTTTGAGTTGCAACAGCAGCGACGGCATCGCGTCAAAAAGCTGGCGCAGCGGCAGATGCTTGGTCTTCTTGTGGGCTTCCTTCATGAGTAATTTGGTCTCGGCGTCGGCGGGGCGTTTCGATTGCCCTGGATCGAGGAGGGCGATGATGCGCGCCGCGCCTTGTTGAAGGATCGTGCGGTCGAGTTCGCGGAACTCACGCAGCAGTAGCTCGTGCTCGGTGCGGCGATACTGGCTCAGGGCCGGATCTTGCTGGAACATCGCGTCGAGCCAGGCGCTCCAAAACGACTTCAGGAAGAGATCGACGACCTTGTCGAGTGCGATTTCATGTTGCTGGAGATGATCCCAAAATGCGTGTAGGCCGAGGTGGTGGAATCGTTCGGGCAGGTAGCGCCAATCGACCCAGTCGGCTAGTTCACCGACACGATCGCGCCACGTGGCCAACAGCGCAAGAACGGCCTCGGAGCCATGTTCGCGCAGAGGTTTGCCGTCGTACCGCGGACCTGGCGGGTCGTAACGCGTTTCAAGGCTGTGCAGAGCATGTTGATATTGTTCCAGATGGGCCCGCAGCTCGCGTGACGACGGCGGCGTCTCGGTCGCGGCTTTGCGCAACGCGTCGCCAGCAGGGGCTAGCATTCTCCCCTCTCCCGCTGGGAGAGGGGCTGGGGGCGAGGGCCGGTCTTGCAACACCGCCAACGTTTCCCGCACTCTGCGCGTCCACACGAGCGCCTTGCGCAAAGCGTCCCAATCGGTGCTCACGCCTTGAAACGCTGGGCCGAGTTGCTTCGTCCAGCGTTCCGTCTCCGTCGCCTGTGCGGCTTCCCATGCCAGCAGCTCTTCGGCCTGCTTCACGTCCGCGACGAACGCCGTCATGTCCGACAGCGGCGCAGCGCCGTGCAGCGGGTCCGCCAAAGCCGCGAACTGGTTGAGCGCCGCTTGCAGATCTCTTGCATAATGCCCCAGCGCCGACAGCGCGCATTCATCCATGGATTTACCAACGCTGGGCAGCATGTCCATCGGTACGATCGCGTGCAGCTCTTGCGTGAGATTGGCCCAGGCGACGAATGATTCGTTCAAACGCTTGACGGACGCGCGGATTTTTTCAGGCGCCGTGCCCGCGACCAGTGTGTCGATGCACTTGGCCGGCAAACGCGCGCATTCCAACGTCTCGAGCAGCTCGAATGCCTCAGCGGCGTGTCGGGCGGCCTTGTCGGCGGACTCGATGTCGGTGTCGAGCCCTTTGTCATAGCGGCCCAGCAGCTTGCCGCGACGAAGCTGATCCGCTTCGAGCGTCGCGCGGTCGGCGCCGAGCTGGCCCGCGAGCTGCATGTCATGGGCGACGGTCGGCGGCAGGTCTTCCATCGGACGGCATTTCGCGATCGCCCGGCGATCCTTGCGATACTGCCAACTGAAGATGCACCACCAGCTCTGATACGGTCCCGCGTACGCCTGGCCGATGCGCACCAGATCGAGATTGAACAACTTCGCATCGTAAAGCTTCAACAGATGTTGGCGATTCTGCTTGAAGCGCATGAAAGTTGCCTTGGACGAGGCGATCACCTCCTGTGTTTCCTTGAGCAGATTGCGATCATCGAGCCAGGACTTGTCGGGCGGCGCATCGCTGATGGCGACATTGCCAAAGCGAAGATAAGCGCGCACCGCCTCGGAAGGGGGATCCAGTTTCGACTCTCCGGTCATTGTGCTCGTGGTCGAACCGGCGCCCATCGGCAGCGGCAAGGGAAGCCATTTCTCCAGGGTCCGAATCTCGGTTAGCCAGCCGGGGATGCGTTTCTGCGTCTCGGCGGCCCAGGCACGGAGCTTGTGTTGATACTTCAAGAATTCACTGCCGCGTTCATCGCCCGCCGCCAGCAATGGGATCGCATGCTTCCACGCTTCTTCGATTCGTGCCGCCGTGCCGCTCGGCTGTTTCCACAGAGTCGGGCCATAGCGTTCCGTGAGCGGTTTGCGCGTCTGGCCGAGGCGCGTGTATTGATCGGCACATTTTTCGAAATCGCTAATGAGTTGCGCGAGGTCGGTTGTCGTGAGCCAACCCGATTGCGTGTTGACGGGGCGTTTTTCCAGCAAGTCTCCGAGCTTGAGCAAATCGGCGCTTGCGCCAGTCAGTCCAAGCTGCTGCGCGTATTGCCCGGCGGCAGCGTGTAGCTTGTCGCCACGTGCGCGGATCTTGTCGATCAGGCCGACGATTTCGTCACGCAGTTGCAGAGAGTAGCGCTCGGCCTTGAATCCGCGCCACGGATAGTCCTTTTCCGTGCGGATGTGCCAGTGATGCTGCAGACGTTGGAGCAATTGCTGCAATTCGTCGAGATGGGCCGGCGTGAATTCGGCGAGCGTGAGGCCCTCACCTCCGGCCCCTCTCCCAGTGGGGGATGGGCGAGAATCGGCGCCAGCTTGACGTAGCGCGGGCAGACCGAGCGGGACCATCGGCAATTCCTGCCAGCGCGGCAACTCGGCCAGCACCTCCCAGACGCCTTTCTTCATCGGCTCACGCACCTGGTGCAACGCAAAGACATAGCGATTGAGCTGATCGCGGCGCTGCTTCAGACGCGCGAAATCGCCCGCGCTCGGCTGCGGTTGCGGCGGCAGCATCTCTTGATAGCACCGCGCCAACTCTTTGATGACTTCACGTTTGTTCGCCTTGTGGCTGTGCAGTTCCAGGCAGAACTCGCCGAGGCCGACGCTCGTCAAGCGATTGAAGACGACTTCCAGAGCCGCCATCTTCTCGCTGACGAAGAGAACTTTCTTGCCGTGAGCGATGCGATCGGCGATGAGGTTGGCGATGGTCTGGCTCGTGCCGGTGCCGGGCGGACCGATGAGCACGAAGCTCTCGCCGCGCGCCGCCGCTTCGAGGCAGGCGCGCTGGCTGCCGTCCGCGTCGAGGATGTGATACACGTTGGCGGGGTCCTGAGCGGCGTCGAGGTCGCGCTCGTCGATCGGCGTTTCGCGCGGCGTGACTCCTGGCACTCCGGTGAGCGCCTGGACGAGTGGATGATCGTGTACCCGGACCGCGTTGTCTTGCAAGTCTTGAAAGATGACCCCCTTGAAAAACGAAAATAACGTCAACACGACGCTCGACTGCACTTCCCAGCCCGGCAGTCCACTGATCGCCGCCTTCACTTCCACGAGATACTGCTCCGGCTTTTTTTCCTCCCAATCGCTCGGGGGCGCGGGGAGGCGAAAGTCGAAATCCTGCTTAAGCCGCGCGGTCAGGGCTGGGTTGACGATCGGATCTTCCTCGACGCCGCGCAGCGAAAACGGATCCTTCAACGAATGGCGTTCGAGCTGCACGGGCAATAGCAAAAGCGGAGAGCGGAAGACCTCGTCTCCGTCCCGCCATTCGAGGATGCCGAGCGCGAGATGCAGCACGTGCAAACCACGCTCGCGAAAATCCGTCAATGCACGCCGGTAGAGATTGGTCAGGATTTGTACGAGCGCTTGCCGATCCGATTGATTGGTGAGCAGTTCATTGGCCCGCGGCGTGGACGGCGGTTTCGCGCCGGCGTCTTTTTTGACGGGCTCAGGCAAGTGAAAGAGCCACGACTTCCCCTGTATGGCAAGGTGCTCGTACACCTTGCTCACCTCTGGCAGGCCGATTTCGAGGTAACTCGTCTGATTCGGCTTCAGAGCGAGCAGCGGATTGCGGCGCGTCAGATCGATGAGGTTGCTGCGCCAGCGTTCGAGAGCGACCGCGACGCGTTCAGCGGGAGTAGCCATAGGGCCTCGAGAAGGACAAGTTGTTGTTGCCGTGGACGTAATGAGTATAATCGTGGTTTTGGTGAAGTGTCACGAAAAACCTGTAATCAACCTATCCTTGTTTGGCCGCGGGTCGAAAACCCGCGCGGTTCTGCGAGCCGCGGCTAAACCTTTTCCGGGACCGAATTCATGGCCGCCACCTTGCAACACGTTCCTGCCGCCACGATCATCACCGGCTGGGACTTCAGTACGTCCGGCGTCAAGTGCCTGGCGTTCGATCTCGACGGCAACACCATCGCCGACGTTCGCTTGCCGAACGACCTGTGGACAAAAGGGGGCGTCTCCGAGCTGAGCCTCCTTCAACTCGAAGGTCAAGCGCACGGCAGCGTGCGCGCGATGGCGAACGCCCTACGCGCAAAGAATCGCCTGCCCGACTGGATCGCCGGAGGCATTTCCGCGACGCATCACACGTCCGGCCGTATCGATGCGACTCACAATCAAGTCCGCCGCGCCATCTGCTGGAACGACGCCAGCCTTGCGAAGTATCACGCCATCGGCTTGAAACGACTAGGCGGGCCGAAGAAGGTGCGCGAACTCATCGGTGGTCCATGGGCGAGTCGCTACAGCCTCAGCCATCTCGTCAAGGATGAGCTGACGCTCGACGAAAAAGATTGGCGGCGAACCGCACGCATCCTCTCGCACGGCTCCCTCGCGGCCGGCTATCTCACCGGCAACTTCGATGTTGCCAGCATCTCCTCAGCGGCTTCGACCGGCATCATGGATCTGCGCACCGGGCAATGGCGCAAAGAGATGCTCGACGCCATCGCATGCCCCGACTATCGCGAACAAGCGTGGAGCGCGTTGCCGCGCATCGTTGATCACTTTGAATCTGTCGGGACGCTAGCGTACGCGAATGATGCTGCAAGCGCCAAGCCGCAAGCGGCGGGGCCGCTGATCTTTCCCACGTCCGACGATCAGCAAGCGGGCCTCATTGGCGGCGGGGCCGTCGATCATGGACAGATGGCAATCATCCTCGGCACGTCGGCCGTTGTCAACTCGTCGAGCGCCCAGATCCCGCGCGGCGATCAACTCGACGTGATGCGGCTTAACTGGGGTCCTTACCTTTGGATGCGCTGTTACAACAACGGCGCGCAGTTTCTCAACAAGATCGTCGGCCGCGATCCCGATTGGGCCAAACTTGAAAGCGCCGCGTCGGCCGTTCCGGCAGGCTGCGTCGGCACGCTGGTCGCGCCGTTTCTGTTCGCGGAGCCGTCGCTCGGCGTCATGGCGCCGCGCTTTCGCTGGACGCCGCGCGAACCGAAGGACCGCGGTGTCCGTTATCGCGCTGCGCTCGAAGCGCTGGCGTTTCTGATCGCGCTCGGCGTCAAGCAGCACGAACGCGCCGGGCAAGCGATCACGCGCATCACTGTCTCCGGCGGCGTCGCTCGCAGCGCGCTCATGTGCGAGATCCTGGCGAGCGTGCTCGATCGGCCGCTGGAATTGCTCGCATCGGACGAAGGCCCCGCCCTCGGCGCCGCGGTGACAGCCCTGGCGGCGTTGGAGAATCACTTACGCAGGCAGCGCGGCGACACGGCGCCGTTCAACGTCGCCGACGCCGCCCTGCGCATGGTGCGTTTTCGCGGCAGGGTGCAGCCGAACTCGGCGTGGCGGTCGATCTATCGGAAGGGACTTGGTACATTCGCGAAGTCCTTCGCGTAAGAATGTATGGCCGCTTACTGCAAATCACGCGCGCTCCCAATCGGCTACAATGTTCCCATGCTCGACGAACTGAAAAAACTCGTCCAAAAACACTGGGGCTTCGCGGCCTTTCGGCCGCTCCAGGAAGAGGCAATGAGCGCAGTGCTCGATGGCCGCGATTCGCTTCTCGTCTTGCCCACAGGTGGCGGCAAGTCGCTGTGCTTTCAGGCGCCGGCGGTTTTGCGCGGCGGCACCACCGTCGTCGTCTCGCCGCTCATCGCGCTCATGAAGGATCAAGTCGATAGCCTGCAGTCGGTCGGCATTCCCGCGGTGCAGATCGACAGCTCGCTCTCGCCCGAAGAACGCTTCGCCTACGAGTGCAACGTGCGCGACGGCGCCGTGCGGCTCCTTTACATTTCGCCGGAACGACTGATGATGCCGGAGTTCCAGAGCTTCATCAAAAACGCCGGCATCAAGACCTTCGCCATCGACGAGGCCCATTGCATCAGCCACTGGGGACACGACTTTCGGCCTGAATATCGCATGATGGGCCGAATCAAGGAGGTCTTCCCCGGCGCCAGCGTTCACGGCTACACCGCGACAGCGACCGAACAGGTGCGCGCCGATATCTGCAAGCAGCTCGCCCTCAAAGATCCGCTGGTGCTCGTCGGCAATTTCGATCGGCCCAATCTAACCTACCGTGTGTTGCGCCGCACCGACGCGGATCGGCAAGCACGCGAGATGCTCGAACGCCACAAAGGGGAGGCGGGGATCATTTACTGCCTGCGCCGACTCGATGTCGATGAGCTGGGCGCCACGGTCAAGAGCTGGGGCTTCAAGGCGTTGCCGTATCACGCCGGCATGAACGCCGACGAACGGCGCCGGGTGCAGGAGGCGTTCATCAATGAGGAGTGCGACATCATCGTCGCCGACAACAATGTCTCACGCCAGCACGCGGAGATCCGCGTCGAGGACGGTGTGCACTGGCTCGTCGACCTCGATTCGACGAATGGCACGCTC